>JAFWBD010000034.1 GCA_017507325.1 Clostridia bacterium
AACTGAGCTACAGAGGCGTGAACTCTCGCTGCGACCTTGCAAGTATAGCATTAAAATCGAAATCTGTCAAGTGTTTTTTTGAATTTTTTCAAAAAAAATCAGCCGAAACAATCGGCTGATTTTTTTGATGCTTCTTATTTGCGAATAAAGATCTTTTTTCGGTCCGAGCCGTAAAGATTCTCCTCATCCTCCGCTTTGGGCGCAGGTGCTTCGGCTTTGGCACGAGCTTTTTCCTCCGCGATCTCATACCGAGCCAATTCCTCCTCCAAATAGCGGATCACCCTGCGGCGGCGGAAGGTGATTGCGGCCACCAATGCCATGGCCAGCAAAACGATCACGATGCCGAGAAAGATGGAGAAAATTTCCGACTGATTGTTCTTTTCCTTCCACTTTTCCGCTTCGGCTCTGATCTCGTTCAATTCTTCTTCCTTTACCGTATCCTGAACGATCTGGTTCACCACGGGAGCGGAAAACTTAAAATAATCCACAAAGCTTCGGTTGACGGAATCGTAATAATACAAGGCACAGCTTCCGTCCTGCCTCATAGCATAAACCAAAGCGATGCTCTTTCGATCGAAATCATCGCGGACGTAGGCGGGGATCTCTTGCCCATCCACAAGAAGCAAGGTGGATCGGAAGCCCTCGGGAACAGAAATTTCCTTCGGGAGCGGGAGGATCACAAGTCTCTCCTGCGTGCCGAGAAGTGTGAGCATTGGGGTGAAATTTTGTTCCTCACGATGGAAAACGAACCAGCCCGAGCCGCTCTCTCCTGTCAAATAAGCGACGGAAACGGTTTTTTGGGGGGCATCGTAGCAGAGGAATTCTTTTCCGTCCAGGGTTGCCGTGCTTTGCAGGAACCCCTCGGGAGGTGTCAGCTTCAACGGATCGTGGGCAACGCTGTAATCCTTTCCATCCACCGTAACGAAAATTCCCGCCAAGGGCGATTCTTGCCTGGTGACCAACACCGTATAAACCTTTTTGGAGCCGTTTTCCGCCGTTACCGTAACGGTTACGGTATTCTCTCCCACCACAAGATCGGGAGAATTCACATCGACCCGAGCGGCAGCGTGAGCCGTGGTAGCGGAAACGAAGAGCTTTGTCACCTCGAAGGGGACGTTGACTGCATACTGCGTAACCGAAGGAGAAAAGGCGGGGGACAATTCACTGGCGGAGATCAGAAGGGACGAAAGGTTATGATCCCCCGAATAAACGGGCTTTGGATTGATGGTAACCGATCCCGAGGAATCGGAAACGTTCATCCGTTCAAAATCGTCAAAGCCCACCACGGTGGTTTCGGCTCCGTTCACCGAGAGCCTCGTGGTACCGATTTTCTTGGTTTTGAATACCACGCTAAAGCTGATTTCCTTAAGACTCTCTCCCGTAGAATCGGTAAAATGAAGCTTTCCGCCGCCACCGTTATCAGCACCGGAAACGTATTCCAGATAGGAGGGGTCGTAATCAAGGAAAAAAGTCCAGCTTCCGATGTTATCGGAGGAAGAAAGCTTTAAGGTGACCGTAACGTTTTTTTCCACCGTAACCGCGGGCGCAGAAATGCTCACCGTTGCCGAAGAAGCCGCAAAGGCGGTGGTCGGCAGCAGCGAAAATGCGCAAAACAAGGTGCATATGATTGCAAACAGCCTTATCTTTTTCATAAGTACCTCACTGTACGATTTCATACAAATCCAAAATGTGCTTTCGAACCATCAAAAGATCGATGGCATCCACTTCCCCATCGCGATTGACATCGGCAGAGGAAAGATAGGCACCCTCCATGGAATAAAGCTGAAGGATATATTTTCGGATCATCAAAAGATCGATGGCATCGATCTTGGCATCACCGTTCACGTCTCCGAGGAAGACCAGCGTATACCGCTCGGTGGTTTTTCCGTCGAAGATCTCCAGAACACAGCCTGTGGAAAGCGCCCCGCTCTCCGACACCTCGCCGCTCGGATTCCGAAGGACGGCCGTGGCTCTGCCGTAAAGGCCGAGGCTTTCAATGAATGCGGACGCTTCGGTTCCCATGGGAATTCCCGAGAGAAATCCTCCGCTCAACCGATAGGGATTCTCCCAGCCCGAGGGAACGGGAGCGACGGAAAGAGACGCATTGACGGAGGAATTGACGTTCATTTCAAGGCCCGATTCAAAGGCAACCAAAAGAGCTTGGGAAACAGAAAAGCTTCCGCTTCCCTCCCGAAGTGCCTTAAAATGCAAGGAGAGGGTGACGGTTTTGGCGCCGTCTTCGGCCAAACCCTCCAGCCAAACCACACCGTTTTCCGCTACGCTCCCTCCGGCAACGTAGGATAAGAGCGCGGGGTCATAGGCCAGGCCGATCTTCCAAGAGCCGATGAGGGCATCGGAGGAAAGAATCACGGACATTTCAAATTCCTTCTCCTCCACCACGGGATCCGAAGGAACGATCAAGCTGACGTCCGCATTCTCCACGGCGGGAGGCGGCGGAGTCGGTGGATCATCGGGATCATCGGGTTCATCGGGAGGAGTCGGCGGGGTAGGCGGCTCTGTCGATCCGCTGTCAATCACGACGTAATCGGAGCGAAGGTATCCTTCATACAGTACGCTATCATAATAGAAGGCAACGGGATACCACGGAGTGGGATTTCCGTCCTCCCCTGCGACAGCCTCTCCCAGGATCCAAAGCTCATGCCCCGTATGCAAATACACGATGCCTCCGTTATGGGTCAAAAGAGCGTGGTTGGTGCCCGGCCCCGTGCGAACGCGCAGATCGGTTCCATTGACCGTAGCCTTTTGATCGGAGGGCTCGGAAGGAGGTGCCGGGGGTTCGGGATTATCGGGATTATCGGGATTATCGGGGTTGTCGGGATCATCGGGAGGAGTCGGAGGAGTCGGAGGATCGATGGGCTCTCCCTTTAAAATAATGGAGAGGGTATATTCCTTTGGGACACCGTTTTCGGCGGTACAAACGATTCTCAAAAGATTCTCGCCCTTTTCCAGCATCACCTTTCCGACGTTTCCGGTCACGGAGGCCTTTTTCCCTGCGGCCTTGGCGATCACGTTGACGGAGGCCGCATCCTTTTCGATGATGAGGCTGTATTCGGAAACGCCGTGGTTCAAGGATTCATAAAAATCAAAGGAGGGGGTCAAGGAATACCCATCAACGGAAAGATCCTTCAAATAGTTATTGGGACTGCCTGCGGGAGCGGGATAGGAAGAAGCCTCTTCGGGCATATTCAAATACACGGGAATGCGGAAGGTGAAGGCATTTTCCGTATAGCCCAAGGTGGCATAATTAGAGCGCTGGATCTGCCCCTCGCTCAAAGGAGCGGCAACGTTGGTCATATACTGATGCCAATAGAGATAGGATTTGTTCACCACGGAATATTTCTGAAAATAGGCGGTGTTTTGCCCCTTTTCGATATAGTCGCCACCGATGAATTCAGCCCCTGCCATAATGGCCTTGTAGGCGCTGTTCCAGCCCTTTTGCTTGGCATAGCGCAGACCGTCCTCCGCACCGGAGGAGGCACCGATGTTGAAGAAGTTATAATATCCCTCATAGCCGGGGTAATTTCCGTAGCAGCCTGCGGTTCCGCGCCAGCCCACCTCTTGAATACAGCGGGCGATCAAATGGAAGGCGCTGACGTTTTCCGACAGAGCCGCGGCTAAAAATACCGAGGCATAGCTCACCTGATTTCCCGAGGGATCGGGGATGGTTTTTCCCGCCATAAAGGTGCCCTGCAACATAGCTTCGATGGCCCGCTCGGTTTGAGTGGTTTCGGAAAAAGCCAATTTTTCGAATTGAAACAGCGTTTCGGAGCTGAGAAAGTTTCTCGGATCCATATAGTACGCCAAAAGCTCCGGAGATGCCTGATACCAGCGGCCCGCCTCCAGTGCAAAATACGTATCGGTCTCCCAATCGTAGCTTCCCGCCGCTGTGGAATAATGGGAAAGATATTTGGAATCGGTCAGATTCCGTTTGGGAACGTTTTCATTTCGCTGAACCGTGTTCCAATCCAGGCCGGTATGAACCGCTTCAAAATGCCAGGACGGATGCTCCTCGTGGATGACGCGGAGCGCCTCCCGATAGCTTTCGGGGAAAAGGGCCAGCTGCTTTTCAAAATCCTTATTTTCCACAATGGGGAGATCATCCGTTGTGTGGATCAAGATAAAATCACTGCGGATATAGCCGGAATACTCTACACCCTGATAAACAAAAGAGATGCGGTACCACGGCAAGGCTCCGTTTCCGGGCTCGGTGCCTTCGCCCGTGGTGGGCTCAGTCACTTCACCCGTGGTGGGTTCGTTATTCTCGCCCGTGGTGGGCTCGGTGTCTTCACCCGTGGTGGGTTCGTTATCTTCGCCCGTGGTAGGCTCGGTCACTTCATCCGTGGTAGGCTCGGTCACTTCACCCGTGGTGGGTTCGATATTTTCACCCGTGGTGGGTTCGTTATTCTCGCCCGTGGTGGGCTCGGTGCCTTCACCCGTGGTGGGTTCGTTATTTTCACCCGTGGTGGGTTCGTTATTTTCGCCCGTGGTAGGCTCGGTACCTTCACCCGTGGTGGGTTCGTTATTTTCACCCGTGGTGGGTTCGTTATTCTCGCCCGTGGTGGGCTCGTTATTTTCACCCGTGGTGGGCTCGTTATTTTCACCCGTGGTGGGTTCGTTATTTTCGCCCGTGGTAGGCTCGGTACCTTCACCCGTGGTGGGTTCGTTATTTTCGCCCGTGGTAGGCTCGGTCACTTCACCCGTGGTGGGTTCGGTCACTTCTCCCGTAGTGGGCTCGCTATTTTCACCCGTGGTAGGTTCGGTCACTTCACCTGTGGTGGGTTCGGTCACTTCACCCGTGGTGGGCTCGTTATTTTCGCCCGTAGTGGGCTCGTTATTTTCACCCGTGGTGGGCTCGTTATCTTCACCCGTAGTGGGTTCATCTGCGGCATTTTTTTCGGGGACGGCATCGCCGTGGATCGTTACGGAATACCCTGCGAACAAACGAATCTCACTTCCGTTATGAACCAAAGCGGCAAAGCTTGTTCCGGGGCCCGAGCGGACGCGAACGTCGCTCCCGATCACGATTCCCTCCCGCAACAGCTCTTCCTCTGCGAAAGCGAAAAAGGGAAACTGCGAAAAGAGGAACAAAAGAGCCATACAAAATGCCGTAACACGCAGGGAAAAGCCGTGTTTTTTCGGGGTCATGGGTTCTTCCTCCTTTCACAAATTCAAAAAAGCGATACCAATTTATTTTATCACAGCTTTGGGCATTCGTCAAGAATCAAGCCGGATCATCTTTTTTCGACAAAGAGGGCAAAAGATAAGGGGTTTTCCTGAGAAAATAGCCCTTTTCCGTTTCTTTTTCAAAAGCCATGGAATATATTTCCTCCGCTTTCATTTCCAAAGCCGCCCACTTCATTGCGTTTCGATCCGAGATCTTAAACAAATGGGCGGGCTTGGTCACCACGGGGATCCCTTGCAGCTCCTTCATTTGAAAGAGGATCTCTCTCCCCTTCTCCCCCACGGCCAAAACACGGGTATAGGCGGGGATCTCCTTTTCCGCATAGCGGGGAATTCGGCACAGAAGCGCCTGAAGAGAACGGCGTAAGCGGGAATCGGTGACGTTTTGATTTCCCGCCCGAACGATCAAATCCGCGAGGCTTTTCGATCCGTAGGAAAAATCCCGCAAGCGATCAAAGACAGAAGACAGTCCGTAATACTCCGAGGCTGTGCTTCGATCCTCGCATCTCAACAAATAAATCAGCGTTCCGAAATAACGTTCCAAGGAAACAGGCGCTCGGCCTGCTCTGATCTCCTCCGCCAATTCCTCCGAAACCGCCGACGGGACCCAAGAGGCGATGCTTTCTCCCCGATACAGCTTTTCCCGAAGGGCGGTGGCGGAAAGGATCCCCTCTTTTTCGGTGTTCTCCCATTCCTCCGGTCCCACGCGTAACACGGGGAACGGCAAAAAGGAGGCTCCGATTTTTTTCATTGCCAAAAGATATTCCACCGCCAAGGAGGCGTTGGCCAAAGAGAGGATCTTTTCCTCTCCGTAAAGAGAACGGTATACCGCTTCCCTTGCGGCGGGATACCCCATTTTCTTTTCTTTTTCCGAAAAAGCCGCTCTCGCCTCCCGAAACTCTTCGGACAAAAGCCGCTCGGCACAGCGCTTTAAGGCTTCCCCGTCGGCCATTTCCGAGCCGAAAGCAAGGACGTTGCAAACGCCTGTTCGTTTTAAGATGCTGACCGCACTCTGAGCGAAGCCGTCAGCGGCCAGGGAAGAAAAAGGAAAGGGCAATTCCAGCACCAGATCCGCCCCGCAGCAAACGGCACATTTTGCTCTGCTGTATTTTTCCTGGACGGCCATCGACCCTCTCTGCACAAAATTTCCGCTCATCACACAAAGGATCCCGTGATTCGGAAAGGCTTTTTTGACTTCGGTGATCAAATGGGCGTGTCCGTTATGAAAGGGATTGAATTCGGCAATGATTCCGACGGTTTTCATGGGGACTCCTTTACTTTTTTGAAAAAATATGGTATCATACAAACAGAAGGCCTTGCAAAGCAGGCATTTGCTTTGCAGCAAACGCAAAAACACTCGGGAGATTTTGGATGGACAAAAGCATTTTTTTATGGGAATATCTGCAGGAAACCCGAAAGCCCATTGTCATTTACGGAATGGGCGACGGCTGCGATAAGATCATGGCTGTTTGCCGAAAAAAGGGCATCCCCATTCAAGGCGTTTTTGCCAGCGACGGCTTTGTCAGAGAAAAAAAGGTTCACGGTTTTCCGCTGAGAGATTACCGCAGTACCAAAGAAGCCTTCGGAGATATGATCGTTTTATTGGCCTTCGGCGTTTTTCGACCCGAGGATCTGGCTCTGATTCAAAAAATGGATCGGGAAACTCAGTTTTTTGCTCCCGAGGTGCCGCTGTTCGGCGGGGAGCTGTTTGATCGGGCGTATTGGAATCAGCACCGAGAAGAATTGGATCGGGTGGAAGATATGCTCACCGATCCCCTTTCCCGCAAGACCTTTCGCTCCCTTCTGGAATACAAGATCAGCGGGAGGATCGGGCCGCTTTTTTCCTGCGAGCAGAACCGCACCCACGCCTTTGAAGAGCTGGTTTCGTTCCGTCGGGGAGACGTTTTTGCGGATCTTGGCGCTTACGACGGTGATACCGCCCTGGAATGGAATCGACTTCACCCCGATCACGGTGGCATTTTAGCGCTGGAGCCCAACCCCAAAACCTTTGCCCGCCTGGTAAAGAATTGCCGCGAGATTCCCCGCTTTTGGGCGGAGGAGGCCGCCGCCTGGAGCTGTGAGGAGACCCTTTTCTTTCAGGAAAAGGGCGGACGGAGCGCCTCTGTTTGCGAAAGCGGCAAAAAGCGGGTAAGAGGCTGTGCGCTGGACCGGCTGATCCCGCGGGCGGATTTTATCAAATTCGACGTGGAGGGCTCGGAAAAGGAGGCCATCGACGGGGCAAAAAATTTGATCCGCAAATGCACGCCCGACCTGTGCATCAGTGCCTACCACCGAACGGAGGATCTGTTTTCCCTGCCGCTGCAAATCAAAAGGCTCTGCCCCGATTACCGCGTTTCGATCCGACATTTCCCCTACGTTCCCGCTTGGGACACGGTGTTTTTCTTTTCAGTTCGGTAAAAGTCAGATAAAGGATTTTGCGCTTTGCGCAAAATCCTTTTTTTTACAGACTGACCTCGTCGATATTCTTGGTAAAGGAGGAAATATAATGCTTCAGGAAAAAATCCACCTCGGGCAGATCCATTTCCCGCAAGGCTTTTTCGTTATAGCGGCAAGCAGATAAAAATTCGCGGTTGCCCCGTTCGATCTCCTGCAGGCATTTGATGTAAGCGCAGAGCTTATCCGCTCCATTGATCAGTTTTTCTTCCTCAGGGCAGAGGGTCAACAGATCCCCATAGACCCGAGCGCTCTCCTCCTCTAAAAGAGAGAGCATTTTATGAAGGCTGACCCGCTCGATCTCCTTATAGGAATCCTTGATCTTTTCATTATAGTATTTAATGGGGGTGGGCAAATCTCCCGTCAAGACCTCGTTCATATCGTGAAAAAGCGCAGCCGACAAAAGACGGTTGGCATCCCACCTTTTGCCGAAATGGTGATTTCCGATCAGCGCAAGAGCGTGAGCAAGCACCGCACACTCCATGGAATGCTCGCTTAAATTCTCGTTTCGGGTATTGTACATCAGCCCCCAACGGTTGATATTTTTCATTTGAAAAAGAAGCGCGTAAAAATCTCCGTTTTTTTCCATTATTTTTCTTCCTCGCTTTTCAATTTCTCCGCCAATTGGCAAAGCTTTTGCAAACGGTGGTTCAGGCCCGATTTCGTGATCTCATCCTCCGAACGGGAGCAAAGCTCCTTGAGGCTGACCTCGGGATACGACAGGCGAAGCTTGGCGGCCTTTTGCATCGGTTCACTCAAGGTGGGCAAAACCTCTTTTTTTTCCAGATAATGAATGGCCTCGATCACGTGCTGTGCACCGTTCACGGTTTTTTGAAGGTTGGCACCGTCAAAATTCTGCCGTCGATTGATGTTTCCCCGAATGCTCTTTTCGATTTTCCGATTCATCAATTCCAAGGAAAAGCGCTGTGCCCCCATTAGTGAGAGCAGATCCTCGATCTTTCCGCTTTCCTTCAGGTAGACAAAATTTCCCTTGGAGGAAGTGCTTTTCTTTCCTTCGATGTCAAAAAGCGCCAGAACTTCGATCAATTCATCGGCTGAGCAGGGATTTTTGATGTAAAAGGCGGCGTGATACCCTTTTCGGGGATCCATCACCGTTCCGCAGGAAAGAAAGGCTGCGCGTAAAAACATAACCGCACAATCTCGGCAGGAGGAAAACGCGATTCCCTCGGTTTCCCCGAGAATCCGATCTTGCTCGGAAACGGAAAAGAAAAGTTCAAACGACTCTGCCTTGGTCTTACTTTTCGGAAAAAGCCTTGGCTCTGCGGAAAAACGGCTAATCATCAAATAAGCGATCAACTCGGAAAAATCCTCCCGATCGGATCGGAAAAGCTCTCGATCCCCATCACCGGGCAGGAACAAAAGGGCGCCTCGGCAAAACGCTGCGGCACAGCAATTCTTTCGCTTGATGCGATTTCCTTCGCTGACGCCGAATTCCTCCGCGCTCTTTTCGCACAAATGCTTTTTGACCAAAGAGGAAAAGCTTTCCAATCCCCCGCTCCTTCCTATCGGATGGTTCGAACCTCGCACTGAATATGAATTCCTTCTTTTTCAAAAATGGTTTTCCGAACCAATTCAATCAACCGAAAAATATCCTCCGAGCTTGCCGAATCGTAATTAATGACAAAGCCCGCGTGCTTTTTTGACACCATGGCACCGCCGATCCGCGCGCCCTTCAATCCCGCTTCATCGATCATCTGTGCGGTGAAGCGCCCCTCGCAGCGCTTAAAGGTGCTTCCCGCGCTGGGGTAATCCAATGGCTGCTTTTCCACCCGCCGTGACATCAAATCCTCCATCGTTCGGCGGATCTCGGCGGCATCTCCCTTTTGAAGACGGAAGACGGCGGAAAGAATAATCCCTTCATTTTTTTCAAAAATGCTGGTTCGATACCCCATTTCCAGCTCGGATACGGGAAGGGTCTCGATTCGGCCGGAGGCGGATAAAAAGCAAACGCTTTCCAAAATGCTTTTGCATTCACCGCCGTAAGCCCCCGCATTCATAAAAACGGCACCGCCCACCGAGCCCGGGATCCCGTAAAAAAATTCCATTCCCGTCAAAGCGTTTTTTTGGGCAAAAAGCGCAAGAGCGGTCAAAGAAACCCCCGACGAGGCGATAATGCGATCCCCTGCCAGCTCCAAGTTTTTCCACAAAAGCGTTGAGAGGATCACACCGCGGTAGCCCTCGTCCGGTGCGATCACGTTGGAACCGTTTCCCAGAACGAAATACGGGATTTTTCTCTCCCGAAGGGCGCACAAAAGGATCTGGAAGGCTTTTTGACTTTTGGGTGACAAAACAGCGGCAGGTCCTCCCGTTCGAAAGGTGGTAAGCGTTGAGAGGGCCCTTTCCTCACAAAACTCGAATTCCTCTTCCCCAATGAAGCCCCCTTGCACCAATTCGGAAAGAAGAGAGCTGACCTCGGCCGAAACCGACACGCTCATCTCCAAAGCAAGGCCGCACCGATAATGCCCGCATCATTTCCAAGCTCGGCCTTTTTCAATTGCGTTTTCAATTTGCAAACACGGGAATACTGCTCTTTCTCCAGAATTTCTCTGACGGGAGCCAAGAGCGTCTCCCCTTCGGCGGAGATCCCGCCGCCCACGGAAATAATCTCGGGCTGAAAAATGTTGACCATATCGGTAATACCGCAGCCGAGATACGAGGTGAAGCGGTCCAGCACTCTTTGTGCCGCCTCGTCTCCGAGACGCATGGCATCAAAGGCGGTTCTGCCGTCAACGTTGGCATCGTCCCCGCGGCAAAGCTCCCACATACGGCTGTCGGGAGAGGCCTTCATTTCCTCTCGGGTCATACGGCACAGCGCGGTAGCGGAGCTGTAAACCTCCCAGCAGCCTCTTCTGCCGCAAGAGCAAGGCAGGCCGTCCTTCTCGATCACGGTATGACCCAGCTCGGCTCCCGCAAAATTGAAGCCGTGGAAGATTTTTCCGTCCAAAATCACACCGCCGCCCACGCCCGTTCCCAGGGTAATAAACACAGAACTGCGGCAGCCCTTGGCGGCACCGGCCTCAGCCTCGCCCTTGGCGGCGCAGTTGGCGTCGTTCTCCAGGCCGATGCGGCTGATACCCGTTCTTTTTTTCAGATCCTCTACGATGTTAAAATTCAAAAAGGAAGGCAAATTACAGGAATACTCAATCACACCCGTTTCCGAATTGGCGATACCGGGTGAAGCGATTCCGCAAAATGCGATTTTATCCTTTTCCGTATGGCTTTCTCGGATCACACTTTCCACCAAGGCCGCCATATCGGCCATAATCTCCTCGGCACTGCGCTGAGCACCGGTCTTACAGCTCTTTTTCAGGATCAATTTTCCCGAAACATCCACAAGCCCGCAGGCAATGTTGGTTCCCCCAAGGTCAATTCCGATATAATACATAATCATTCTCCTTCCAACTGCTTCATCAAGCGTTGATTCAATTCTTCGGCGGTGTTAAATCCCATCAGCTTCTGCCGCATATTCATCGTGGCAATCTCAATGATCAGAGCCAAATTTCTGCCGGGCCGAACGGGGATGGTCACCGAGGGAATGCGGATGCCCATCAATTCGGTATATTCGGTATCCATACCGAGTCGGTCGTAGAATTTGCCCTGCTCCCATTGCTCCAAATGAATGATCAGATCGATCTTTTCCGTATCCTTGACAGCACCCATACCGAACAGTCTTCTGACGTCCACCACGCCGATTCCTCTCAGCTCCACGTAATGGCGGATCATTTCGGGGGCGGAGCCGATGACCGTTTTATCGGAAACGCGCTTGATCTCCACCGCATCGTCGGCGATGAGACGATGGCCGCGCTTGACAAGATCAATGGCGGTTTCGCTTTTACCGACACCGCTGTCACCCAAGAGCAAAACGCCTTCGCCGAAAACCTCTACCAGAACGCCGTGCCTTGTGATCCGCTCGGCCAAGGCCAAATTCAATTCGGCAATAAGACGAGCCATAAAAGCGGAGGTATCCTCTTCGGTTACCAAAATCGGAACCCCGTACTCCATCGCAAGATCGGTCATACAATCCATTGAGCGGTTTCCGTGACAGAAGATCACGCAAACCGGCTTGCGCTGCATCAGCTGACGGACGGTATCGTTTTTCTTATCTTCCTCCAGCGTATTCAGATATTCACACTCGGTTCGCCCGAGGATCTGAATTCGTTCGGGGAAAAAGTATTCACGGAAGCCCGTTAAAAAAAGACCCGGGCGGTTCACCTCTTTCCGATAGATCCTTTTGGCCTCATCTCCCTGATTGAACACCAAGGGAAACAAATTCAGCTTTTGGATCAATTCCTTCAAGGAAATGGAATATTCTTCTGCCATAAAGCCCCTCCTTTTGCTTTTCTTTCAAATATTGTATCACAAAAGAAAAGCGATTTCAATGGAAAAAGCATAAAAAGAAGAAGGGGGCGCACACTAAAAAGAAAAAAAGGAGTAGGTATGAAAAAAATCAAAATCAATCCCAAGGACAAATCTCCGCGACCTCTTGCGGAAACAGGCCCCAGTGATATGATCCGTCTCCCCCCCAGCCGAACCGATCCCGAGGGGTGGTATACGGGGCTTCCCTTGGATTTTCGGGAAACGCCCGTTCAGGATGCAGACGATCTTTAAAACGCTTTCAGCGCTCTTTGAGCGCTGACTTTTTTTATTATTTTATGTATTTTTTTCAAAAAAGGTCTTTTCAAATTCGAAATATATGCTATAATAATCAAAAATATCGTCGAAACGGAGGTTTCATTATGAAAGAATCCAAATATGCCGGCACACAGACCGAAAAGAACCTGGAGGCCGCTTTCGCAGGAGAGAGCCAAGCGAGAAACAAATACACTTATTTTGCCTCGGTAGCAAAGAAGGAAGGCTACGAGCAGATCTCCGCTCTGTTTTTGAAAACTGCGGAAAACGAAAAGGAGCATGCCAAGCTGTGGCTGAAGGAATTGAACGGGATCGGTGATACCGCCGAAAACCTTCTGGCCGCTGCAGAGGGTGAGAATTACGAATGGACCGATATGTACGAGGGCTTCGCCGTAACAGCCGAAAAGGAAGGCTTTTCCGAATTGGCTCGGAAATTCCGCTTGGTGGCCGCCATTGAAAAGCATCACGAGGAGCGCTACCGCGCCCTGCTTCGCAACGTAGAGACCGCCGCTGTTTTTGAAAAGAGCGAGATCAAGGTATGGGAATGCCGCAACTGCGGACACATCATCGTCGGAAAGGTCGCACCCGAACTCTGCCCCACCTGCCATCATCCCAAGAGCTATTTTGAAATCCACGCCGAAAACTATTGATCGATCTGTCATTTCAAAGAAAGATGCAAGAGGATTCCCTTGCATCTTTTACCTTTTGGGGCATAAAATGTATTATTTCAACGGTAAAGGAGATTCGCTTTGAGACTTGATATTGTAATTTTTCGCTTATTGCTTGCCGTTTTGGCAGGTCTTGTCATTGGCGTGGAACGGGCGCGCCACGGCAGAGCCGCAGGAATGCGAACTCATATTTTGGTTTGTCTCGGCTCGGCCATCACCGCCATGACCGGTCTGTATGCCAGCTCGATCTATCACTCCGGTGATATTTTCCGTCTGTCCGCACAGGTGATCTCGGGTGTCGGCTTTCTCGGTGCCGGCATGATCGTTCTGAAAAACGACAACGTGATCATGGGCCTTACCACCGCCGCAGGCGTTTGGGCCACCTCCGCGCTGGGAATTGCCATCGGCTACGGCTTTTATGCCGGTGCCGCTACCGTTACCGTACTGCTTCTGATTACGCTGATCCTGTTTTCCAAGTTTGAGCGCAGAAAGAAAAACACCATGGTGGTTTATCTGGAGATCGAGGATATGCACGCACTGAATCGAATCCTGGATGAAATTCACAATCTGAAATTAAAGGATTGCGTTACACGGGTGACCACCCCGAAATCCTCCTGCGTGGGACATATCGGGCTGGAAGTGGTATTCGACCGCAGAGCCCGCTGCGATCTCGGGAACTTCCTTGAAATTGCGGGAATCGTATTTGCCATCGAAGCCTGAAAATACATATTGCCTTTACAAGCAGGATGTAAAAAAAATGAGCGACCGATCAGATTTGATCGGTCGCTTGTTTTTTCGTGGGTTCGGATCAGAATTTGATCCGCTCGGCAATATAAGCCTTTACCTCGCTTAAGGGAATGCGAACCTGCTCCATGGAATCGCGGTCGCGAACGGTAACGCAACCGTCGGTCTGCGTATCGAAATCGTAGGTAATACAGAAGGGGGTTCCGATTTCGTCCTGTCTGCGATAGCGCTTACCGATGGAACCGGCCTCATCAAATTCCACGTTGAATTCGGTGCAAAGCTCGGCATAGAGCTCGCGCGCGGAATCGGAAAGCTTTTTGGACAAGGGCAGAATGGCTGCCTTTACCGGCGCGAGAGCGGGATGGAAATGCATCACCACACGGGTATCGTTCTCCCCTACCACCTCTTCGTCATAAGCCTCGCAAAGGAAGGCCAAGGTGATGCGGTCGGCACCCAGAGAGGGCTCGATTACGTAAGGCACGTATTTTTCGCCCGTTTCGGGATCAAAATACTCCATGGGCTCGCCGGAATGGTTGGCGTGCTGGGTCAGATCGTAATCGGTTCTGTCGGCAATGCCCCACAGCTCGCCCCAACCGAAGGGGAACATAAATTCGAAGTCGGTGGTGGCCTTGGAATAGAAGCTGAGCTCATCCTGATCGTGATCTCTCAAGCGCAGATTCTCTGCCGCAATCCCCAGATCGTACAAAAACTTTTCGCAATAGCTTCTCCAATAGGCGAACCACTCCAGATCGGTTCCGGGCTTGCAGAAGAACTCCAGCTCCATCTGCTCGAACTCTCGGATACGGAAAATAAAGTTACCGGGGGTGATCTCGTTTCGGAAGGACTTTCCGATCTGACCCACGCCGAAGGGAACCTTTTTGCGGGTGGTTCTCTGGATGTGCTTGAAGTTCACAAAGATACCCTGCGCCGTTTCGGGACGGAGATACAATTCCGACGTGGAATCCTCGGTAACGCCCTGGAAGGTCTTGAACATCAGATTGAATTTGCGGATATCGGTAAAATCGGAGGAGCCGCAAGCGGGGCAAGCAATGTGATGCTCGCGGATGAATTCCGCAAGGCGGGCGCTGTCCCACCCGTTGGGGTTCAGATCCAGCTTATTTTCGGCAATGTAATCCTCCACCAATTTATCGGCTCTGTGACGGGTCTTGCAGACCTTACAATCCATCAAGGGATCGGAAAAGCCGCCCACGTGACCGGAAGCCACCCAGGTTTGGGGGTTCATCAGAATGGCACTGTCCAGCCCCACGTTATAGGGAGATTCCTGAACGAACTTTTTCCACCAGGCTCTCTTTACGTTGTTTTTCAATTCAACGCCCAAGGGGCCGTAATCCCAGGAATTGGCAAGCCCTCCGTAGATCTCGCTGCCGGGGTACACAAATCCTCTGCCCTTACAAAGGGCAACGATCTTCTCCATTGTTTTTTCGGTATTTTTCATTCATATTCCTCTCTTTCTTCCCTGACTGGAGGTCAGGTGAAAATTTAACCGCAATCCATTATACACAAAATTACGATCTTGTCAAACAAAATAGGAAAAGCTACTGCTTTTTTCGGATGGTGGCCATCTCCCTCTGAGCCAAAACCAGCCCGTGATAGATGCCGCCCTCCTTTTCCACGAGCTCCTCGTGGGTTCCCACCTCGGCCACGGTTTTCCGATCCAAAACCAGAATTTTGGTGGCATTGCGGAGGGTGGAGAGGCGGTGGGCAATGGCAATGGTGGTGCGGTTTTTGCAAAGACGCTGAAGGGCATCCTGAATCTGCTTTTCCGTTTCGGTATCCAAGGCGCTGGTGGCCTCATCCAGAATGAGGATCTTCGGATCGTGCAAAACGGCACGGGCAATGGCCACCCTCTGCCGCTCTCCTCCCGACAGCGTATAACCCTTCTCCCCGACAAAGGTATCATAGCCGTCGGGCAGCTTCATAATAAAGGAATGGGCATTGGCCAGACGGGCGGCACGGATCACCTCATCATAGGTGGCATCGGGCTTGGCATAGGCAAGATTTTCATAAATGGTACCCGAGAACAGGAAGGTCTCCTGCAAAACCACGCCGATCTGAGAATGGAGAGAATGCTGAGAAATATCCCGAATATCCACGCCGTCAATGCAGATCCGCCCCCGATCCACGTCGTAAAGTCGCATCACGAGATTGATCAGCGTGCTCTTTCCCACGCCGCTTTTTCCCACGATCCCCAGCATTTCGCCGGGACTGACGGAGACCGAAACGTTTTCGATCACGTTATCGTTTTCATCATAGCCGAACCAAACCTTTTCTACGTCGATTTGGCCGCGGATCTTCAGATCCAGCGCATCCTTTTTATCCGCCACGTCCGGCTCTTCATCAATCACGTCGAAAACCTTGGTAACCGCGGTCATGGCCTGCTGGATCATACGGGGGTAGGAGGCCATGGAGCGAAGAGGGCCGTAGAGCAAATTGACAAAGGAGGAGAACATGGTCAATTGACCGATGGTCATGCTTCCGCCCAGAATGGCAGTGCCCGCATAATACAGCAGAATGTAATGCCCGATCTGAATGACGTATTCCGCATAGGGCATCACCTTGGCCCAGGCTTTTTCGTTGCGATAGGAAATATCGCGCTGTTTTTTGATGGCCTCGGAATACTTTTCGATCTCATTTTTCTCCGTTCCGAAGACCTTTACCACCCGAACCCCCTGAAACACGTCGTGCAGGACGGTATTGGCGTTGGAATTTTCCACCCATTGGCGGCTGTAGAGGCGATGATTGCGACGCCAGATGAAGCGAAACATCAAGGCGACAAAGGGGGTGGGAAGCAGGATCAGAAAGGCAAAGAACGGTGAATAGGCAAACAAAAGCACCCCAACGCCCAGGAAGAGAAACGCCTGCTCAAGAATGCTCGGAAACTGCGAGGTCAAAAACTGCGAGAT
The DNA here is from genome assembly GCA_017507325.1 of Clostridia bacterium. Classification (GTDB taxonomy): domain Bacteria; phylum Bacillota; class Clostridia; order Oscillospirales; family SIG627; genus RGIG5579. The sequence continues at coordinate 16,643 of JAFWBD010000034.1, forward strand.
CAGCGCGGTATCGCCGGAAACACGGTTGATCAGATCACCCGCGGTATGACGGGAGATCCCCGCCACGGAAAGCGTTTGTATTTTTTGATACAGACGGTGGCGCAGACCCACCACGGTTTTATTACTGACAAAAGAAAGGATCAAATTGCGCAAAACGGTACAGCCCGTTAACAAAATGCGGATCAGTGCCATAGAGACCACCACCCAAACGACTCCCGAGAAGGATTGCAAAACGGCGGCGGGATCGGCGGAATTCAAATATTTATCCACAAAATTTCCCTGAATGACGGGCAAGACCAGATTCAGCGCGGAGGTCGCAAAGAACAGCAGCATCGACAAAAGGATCCAGCCGGTCTGCGGACGGACCAATTCATACAGGTGGCGAATCGAATGACTTTTGTCGGAGCAAGCGGGGCATCGGGTCACGCCGCGCCGCAGAATACGGCGGCATTTCGGGCACTGGGTGACCCGATAGCGGAAGACGGCATCCTTCGGCTGCAAAACACCGTCCGAAACCTCCTTTAAAATACGGACGAATTGGGACAGATTCTCCTTCTCCGAGGAAAAGGCGCGGCAAAACTCCATCCATTCGCCGTCATAGAGGATTTCGCACACGGCGCCGCCCGAAAAGAAGCGGTAAGCGGCATCCGAAATGCGGCTGAATTCATAGGATTTCCAATTCCGTTCGGTGCGGGAGGCGGTGTAGATGGCCTTTTCCCCGAAGAAAACGGCCCTTTCCCGCACGCTTCCATCCCGATCCAAATTGATGGGAAAGGAAAAAACGATGCGATCCCCACAGCCGTCCTCGATCTCACTGATCAGAGAGGAGACGGCGCTTTCAAAATTCTGTTTACTCTCCAAAGCAAATCTCCTTTACGCTTACAGGTACAGCGCGATTTTGGAATGACTCTTTTTATCCATTTTCTCAACGCTTTCGATCTCATAGCGGCATCCGTCGTGATCCACCACGAAAATACGGTCAGCTCCTGCACGGATGAGGCTGCGATGCGTGTCCTTCACCGTAAAGGACAAAAAGCCCTTATCCGTTTCACAATCCCAATAGGTGGAGCCGTAGCGCTCACTGAGCTTGAGAATTTTTAAAATTTTGGGAGCAAAATACTTTTTGTTCAATTCTCCCCGCAGGATCTCGATGCTCTTTTCATCAAAATCCTCCAGACGGCGGATCATACCGATCTCTTCCTTTTCCTCGTTCTGCACGCAAATGTATTCCTCACACGTTTCAAAGGGAAAGGCCAAGGAAAGAAACGCTCTGCCCTCAAAGGAAAGGGCGGGAACGGAAAGATACAAAAGTCCCGTTCTTGACAGAGAGAAGCGGGCGTTATCCGCATTGAGAGAAAAGGCCTCCGTGATGTTTTCCAATCCTTCGATCATAAAAAGCTCCTTATTCTTCGATGCCGATGGTTTTTAAGGCTTCCATCTGCATTTGATACAGTTTCCGATACACGCCGTCTTCCTTTTCCAGAAGGCCCTCGTGGGTTCCGTTTTCCACCACACGCCCCTCCTCCACAACGATGAGAAAATCCGCATCCTTCAGCGTGGAAAGACGGTGGGCGATGGTAATGGTGGTGCGATTCTTGGTAATGGCCTCCAAGGCGGTCTGGATCCTGCGCTCGGTTTTGGTATCCATAGCAGCGGTGGCCTCGTCCAGAATCAGAATGGCAGGGGACCTCAAAATGGCGCGGGCAATGGAGATTCGCTGCTTTTCTCCTCCCGAAAGAGATTTTTTATCAAAGCCCACCAGGGTTTCGTAGCCGTCGGGGAAGGACATAATAAAATCATGACAGCCTGCGGCCTTAGAGGCGGCAATCACCGCATCGCGGTCTGCCTCGGGATCCGCATAGCGAATGTTATCCATAATGGTTCCGCGGAAAAGATAGGTTTCCTGAGAGACGATGGCAATGTTTTTTCGAAGGGTTTCAAAGCTCAGGTCCCGAATGTCAACCCCGTCGATGAGGATCCTGCCGCTTTCCACGTCGTAAAGACGGGTCAAAAGATTGGCCAGGGTGCTTTTTCCCGCACCGGTATGCCCGACGATTCCCAAGGTCTGCCCTGCCTCCACGCGGAAACTGACGTTCTGAATGGTTCGCTTTCCGGGGGCGTAGGAAAAGTTGACGTTTTCAAAGACCACCTCACCCCGAACCGTTTCGGGTGTTAATGCATTCTCCTTCTCCTTCACCTCGGGCTCGGCTTCCATAATCTCAAAAAGACGCTGAAGGGCGTTGAGGCTGTTTGCAAAATTGCTGAAGAAATGAGCAAAGAAATTCAAGGGATTGTAGAGCATGGAAAGATAGCCGATGAACATATTCAATTCACCGTAGGTAATTCCGCTGCCCTCGGAAATCCCCTCTTTCAAGACCAAGAAGGCTCCGAAGCCCCAAACCAAATAGTTTGTCATTCTGATACAGAGGTTCAAGGCGGGGAAAACGGTATGGTTGTGCACGTCGATCTTCAATTTCGTTTGGGACATGGTGCTGCTGCGGGAATGGAAGCGCTCGATCTCCGCCTCCTCGCGGGAGAAGGCCTTGACGATCCGCATTCCATTGAGCACGTCTGAAAGGACAGCGTTAAAGCGGGAGCGGTTGGTATGATGCTCGGCGTGCAGACGGCGGAAGAGCCGCAAAACAAACACGTACCCAAAAAAGACCACGGGGAGCGGAACCAAAATGACCAAAGACAAAAGGGGGTTGGTCATCATCATCACCACGATGATACCGCAGATCTGTAAAACGTTGGTCAGAAAATACGGGAAGCCGTCACAGAAAAACCAATAGAGTGTCTCGGCATCGGAATTGATCTGCGTAATCAGCCGCCCCGTATGGCGAGAGGTGAAGAAGGAATAGGAGAGCCGCTCGAAGGAGGAGAAAATCGTCTTCTTCAAATCAAAGGAAACAAAAGCCGCCACCTTGGCTCCCACAATGGTATTGATCATTCGGATAAAGGCACCCAAAAGAGAGAAGGCCGCAATGGACAAAACCAAAAACAGCACGTGCCCGTAAAGAGGGCTCCCCTCGGTGAGCACCTCGTCATAGAGGACCTTATTGTTCAGATAAGGGGTGAAAATACTCAGGGCGCCCGAAAGGAGAACGGTGAGAAAAACAAGCGCCATCTGCCAACGATACCGCAGGAAAAAGGGCAACAGCTTTTTCAACAGACTGCGCTTGCCGAAGCACTTTTTGCAGATACGCCGCTGAGGGTCGGAAAACGGGAGGCCGCAACGGGGACAGCATTCCATTTTGGGAAAATCCTTCTCGGGCACCTCTCCGGTTTTGCAAAAGGCATCGAAAGCCTCGGAGAGCTTGTACACGGACCTTCTGCAGGCACCCGTTGCCCAAAACAGGATCTCTTCTTCCCCACTCTTTTTGCGGATCACCACGCGAAGAACGGAGACCTGCTCCTCCACGGTCATTTTTTCGATTTCCTCCATAGGGAAATACACGTAATCCAATTCCTCAAGAACCTCTTCGGCCATATCGGAAAAACGAGAAGAAGCGCCCGCTTGTTTCCGAAGGGCCTTCAAACAAAAGAGGGATGCGATCCCCTCCCGTGAAAACACGGTATAAGCATCGCAATAAACCTCTTCCCGAGCCATATCGGTTGAAACAAGCATAAACGCTTCTTCGGTATTGACGCCTTTTTTCAAAAAGGCGCTCTTTACTTTTTCAGGAAAGTCTCTCATTCATTCCACTCCTTTCCTTACAACAAGGACATTTAACCATTTAAAAGCCCTGTTTGTCAACCCTTTTGGTAAAAAAGGAAAAAAATTCTTGAATTTTTTTCCTTTTGGAGGTATGATGTACTCGGAAAAGAAAATTCTTCCGCGTTTTCCAAAAACCGTCCGTTGCATTTTTCCCCTTCCTTGCGTATACTGAGGTAAACGGCAAAAAAGCGGGGGAGAACATTTTGAAATTGATTCGATCGGGGGAAAACACCCTCAGAATCAGCATGACATCGGAGGATTTGGACCGATACAGTGTCTCATTGGAGGATTTTGACGAAAAAATTCCTCATCAAAGAAGGATCTTTCACGATCTTTTGGCGCTGGCCAAGGAAGAAACGGGCTTTGATGCCGCTGACGAAAGGATCTACATACAGCTCTATCCGAAAAAGGATGGCGGGTGCGAATTGTTTATCATCAAATTGGAGCAGGACGGAGAGAAAAAAAGCTGTTTTCTCTTTCGCTCCTTCGACGATTATTACGTGGCCAAAAATGCTCTCGGAGAGCGAGAGGATCTGAGTGCCTATCGGATCCGCGGACGGGATCAGTTTTTTCTGATGCTCCCGCCGCCGCATCCGCCTTGCCTGACCGAATACGGCGAACGAATCAAAAACCCGCCCTCGGACCTGTTTTTAAAATCCAAGTGCTCTCCCATCCGAAGGGCTTAAAGGGCGCAAGAGGGCAAAAAATACCGAGAGAAACGGATAACCGAAAAGGATACTATGATGCAAACGGAAAAGAAATCGGCGCTGGAAGCGCTGGAAAAAGAGGTCTCTTTGTGCCGAGGCTGCTCTCTCTGTCAAACCCGTACCCAAACGGTTTTCGGGCGCGGCAACGCCGAGGCTTCCCTCCTCCTGATCGGAGAAGCCCCCGGAGAAAGTGAGGACCGTGAGGGAAAGCCCTTTGTGGGAGCGGCGGGAATGCTTCTGGATCATTACCTTGCCTTCATCGGTCTCGAAGAGGAGGATTATTACATTGCCAATATTTTAAAATGCCGTCCGCCCCATCACCGCGACCCCAAGCCCGAGGAGGAAGAGGCCTGCATGCCCTTTCTGCGAAGTCAAGTGCGGATCTTAAACCCCAAGATCATCATTTGCCTGGGAAGGATCGCCGCCCAGCGGATCATTTCTCCCGATTTTCGGATCACCCGCAGCCACGGAGAATGGTTTCGCCGAGGAGGAATTCGGGTGATGGCAACCTTTCATCCCTCCGCCCTTTTGCGGGATCCCTCCAAGAAAGAAGCGGCTCTGGACGATTTCAAAAAAATTGCGGAAGAATTTTCCGCTTTGCAAAACGAAACAGCAAATATTTAAACGAACAAAAACGGTATATGACTGCTTTCAAAAAAAGGCAGTCATATTTTTTTTGCAGACGAAAAAAATAATGGCGGTAAGGAGGAATCAAACCATGAAAAAAACAATTTGTCTGATCGTAACAATTTTTTTGTTTTCCGCTTTTCCCCTTGCCCGCGCCGAGAGCTGGTATTTTGTTTCCGAGGGAAAAAACGAGCGTCCGCGCCTGCCCTCGGTTCAGAATTCATCCGCCAAGGGAATCGGACAGAATGAAAAGGTCCTTTATCTGACCTTTGATGCAGGCTATGAAAACGGCAACGTTAAAAAGACCGTGGATATTCTCAAGGAAAACGGTGTCACGGGGGCCTTTTTCGTACTGAAGCACTTCATCGAAGAAAACCCCGATCTTTGCCGAGAAATCAAGGACAACGGAAACCTTCTCTGCAACCATACCTCCTCTCACCCCGCCATCACCTCCGTTTCCAAGGAAAGGCTGGAAAACGAGATCCGAGGCCTGGAGGAATGCTGTCGGGAGAAAACGGGGCTGGAGCTTGACCGCTTTTTCCGTCCTCCCGAAGGAACCTGGTCGGAGGAGGCCTTGAAAACCGTGGAGGATATGGGATATAAAACCGTTTTTTGGAGCCTTGCCTGGGCGGATTGGGACAATTCGAACCAAAAAAGTGCCGAATATGCTCTCAATAAGCTTTTGCCCCGCATTCACGACGGTGCCGTGATTCTTTTGCATCCCACCTCCCAAACCAATACGGAAATTTTAGGAGAGATCATCACAAGGATGAAGGCGGAGGGATACCGCTTTGCTTCACTGGAGGAGCTATGGGAAAGCGCGGAATCATAAAGAGACTTTTGAGTCTTTGTTCGGTGGCACTTCTCGGGATCGGATCCCTCTTTCCCGCAGCAGATGCCAAGATCTACCGCAAAAGCGAAACCGCGGAAAAGAAGATCGCTCTGACCTTTGACGACGGTCCCAGCAAGCAAAACACGGAGGAGATCCTTTCCATTCTGAAGGAATACGACATCCGCGCCACCTTTTTCGTCATCGGTGAGAATGCCGAACGGGATCCCGAAAGGATACGGAGCATTTATCAGGCGGGACACGAATTGGGAAATCACACCTACACCCATCGGTATATTTCAAAAATTCCGCGGGAAAAGCTGATCGAGGAAATCAAAAGAACCGAAGAGGTGCTGCATCAGATCACGGGAGAAAAGCCCAAGGTCTTCCGTCCCCCGGGAGGATACTACGACGACGCCTCCTTGGCCGTCTTGGAGGATATGGGATACACGAGCGTTCTTTGGTCTTTGGACACCCGCGATTGGAGCATTCCCAAATCCGAAAAGATCGTTTCCAAGGTGGAGGATAACACCACGAGCGGAGACATCATTCTCTTTCACGATCTGGAGGACAAAAGACTGCCCACGCCCAAGGCCCTGAGAGCGATCATTCCCTATCTTGTGGAAAACGGATATGAATTTGTTACGATTTCCGAATTATTAAATGAGTCTTAACGGAGGCAGAAGCATCTGCCTCTCTTTTTTTGCATTTCTTTTTTCCGAAAAAACAATTGACGAAACAAATTCTTTCGTATATAATGGAAAATAGAACTTTTTGCAGGTGGACTATGGAAGCCAAAAATTTGATCATCAAAAAAATAGAAATCGAAACCTTTAAAAAAATCCGAAATTTTGTGATAGAGCCGGAGGAGAGTGCCAATCTCTTTTACGGTTCTTTTCGCAGTGGCAAGACCAGCCTTTGCGAATTCATTCAATTTATTCTCTTCGGCGCGGAATCCGTGGCATTGGCACGGAACAACGCCGAGGATGCCTTGGGAAAGATCACCTTTCTGTTCGGGGACCGTATGTTCATTGTGGAGCGGAGCGTGATCGGCGGAAAGGAGGAGGTCTCCTTTTTGGACGGCTCGACGGGAGATGCCGTCAATACCACTCTGACCCCCGGAGAATATCTGACGGGAATGGATCACGATTCCTTTGATGCCATCGCCTACTTTAAGCAGGCTCGCTACGAAACGCCTTTTTTCAAGCCCCGTGCAAGCTTTCTGCGCTATCTGGCGTCCTTAAATCCCGAAACCGCTTCGGTATACGCCGACGAAAAGGCCGCCAAAAAGAAGGTGACGGCCTTCTGTAATCCGGACAAAAACGGCTCCTTGGATCTTCTTTTGGCAGAAAAGGAGAAGCTGGAGGCGGAATTGGCCGAGCGTCCCAAGTGGGTCGAGGAGGAGGAAAAGAGCAAAAAGACGCTCTCCGAAATCGCCTCGAAATTGGATGAGAACGACAAGCGCTGCGTTTTGCTCAAGGCGGATATGGCCCGCTTTGCCGACGATCTGAAATTGACCCAAAACAAGAAAAATGCGGAGGATCTCCATCGCAGTATTCTTTCCAAGGAGAAAAAGTACCGCATCGCCTCCTACGACGTGACCCATAAAATCGGTCTGCTTTCCGAAGAGGAATTGGAACGGATGAAGGATGATTACAATCATCTGAGTCTTTCCGTTGCCGCCTTGACGGAGGCCAGAGCGGGGCTTTCCGCCGCAGAGGAAAACCTCGCCTTTCATCAAAAGCTTTCTGCCGATCTTGGAGATCTGGAGCATTTCAGCGAAAGCCGCTACAAGCTTCTGGGAAGCCGTAACAAAAAGGTCATTCTTCTGGTTCTCGGACTGATGCTGATCTTTTTCGGAGCAGGGCTGTTTTTCCTTTTGGGATATCTGCAGTTTGATCTTCTCCCCCGCATCGCCATTGCGGCGGCCACCTGTCTTTGCGGCATTGCCCTGACCAGCGTATCCACCGTTTTTTCTGCTAAGGTCCGTCGAATTTTGGCGGAAAGCGGCAAGGAAAACGTAGAGGATTTTTTGGATTATTACGATAAGATCTACGCCCACGATATGACCACTCAGCTGTATTTGGATCAGGTGCGTACCCAAGAGGAAAACTGTAAGGTCAAGCAAAACGAAAAGGCGGCCGTGACCCGTAGGATCTCGGAGAAGATCGCTTCTCTGGGATATAACGATCAGCACGGCGAGCTTCTTGCCATTTGCGATCAGATCATTGAGGCAAACGATGCGCTGTACGATCTGTATCACGAAATCGAGGAAGAGACACGTCAATACAAAAAGCTTTTGTCGGAGGACGTGCAAAGCGAGACCTTAACGGTCAGCGACGAATTCGCCGCCTTGCAAAAGGAATTGTCCTTCCTTTCGGTTCAAAACGATTCTCTCTACAAAAAGAAGGCCTTGCTCACCGCCCGTCTTCAGGAAGCGCGGGATCACCTTGCCGTAGATACCGAAACGGCCAAAAAGAAGCTGGATGAAATCATGGCTCAGCTTCGCGCGGCAGAGGCCGACTATACCGCTGCGCATCGGGAATACACCCTGTTGAAAACCGCCCGTGAGGCCTTTGAGCTGCAATTGAAGGATTCACTGACCGAATCCATCAACCAAAAGCTTCACTTCATTCTCAGACCCGAGGAATCCTTCCTGTTTGATGATCATTTTGAGCTCTGCTTTTGTGATCAGAAGTCCGTTCTCCCCTTGATCTCCGCAGGAGGCGGCGTCATTTCCGAGATGGGCCTTTTGGCCTTCCGCGTCAGTCTTGCGGAGGCTATGGGGAAAAACACCCTACCCATGATTTTCGACGATTCCTTCTCCACCCTCTCCTTTGAGGGGGCCAAGGAGCTCTTCTCGGTGATGAAGGCCAGCTGCTCGCAATTCTTCATTGCCACCTCCTCCAAAAACGTTTTGGATATCTGTTCCGAATCGGCCAAGGTATTTCGGCTGTGACCAAAGCGCTCTCGCTCCGATCTCCCGTTTCTTCTCTGAAAGGGGTCGGCAAGGTTCGCGAAGAGATTTTGATCCGAAACGGGATCGATACGGTTGAGAAGCTGTTGTTTTATTTTCCCCGCAGCTACCGATCGGGACGGATCTTTCCGCTGGGTGAAGAACGGGTAGGAGCCTACAGCGGTTTTCATCTGACGCTTCTCTCCTCCGCGGGATACTTTACCGGCTCTGCCGGGGTTCGCTGTATCCGTTTTCTTGCTGCCGATGAAGAGGGCACCCGCGTTCAGGTCATTTACCCCCGCCAACTGTATTTAAAGAAATGCTTCGTCAAGGGAGACAGCGCCTACTTTTTCGGCATCCTGCAAAAAAAGAGCGGTCAGTATTATCTGTTTTCTCCCGAGCGAAAGGAAACCGCTCCCGATCCGAAGCGTTTGTATCCCGTATATTCCCCCATCGGATCGGTTTCCTCCCGTCGGATCGGCGCAATGATCTCGGACTGCTTGGTTCCCTGCCTTCCCGAGATCCGTGAAAATCTTCCCGAGGCCGTACGGCAAAATATGGAGCTGATCTCCAAAGCGGATGCGGTACTTCAAATGCATTCCCCCTCCTCGGAGGAATCCATGAAAAAAGCCCGTGAACGCTTTCTGTTCGAGGAGCTCTTTTCCTTCTCGGTTTCCGCCACTCTGTTTTCCCGAAAGCAGAGCGTTCAGCGGATCCCCGCCATGCAAAAAGCGGATCCCGACTTATTTTTCAAGCATCTTCCCTTTGCGCTCACCGATGCACAAGAGCGCGTTTTGAACGAAATCTTCTCAGACCTGACGGGAAGCGGTCCCATCCCCCCGATGAACCGTTTGGTGCAGGGGGACGTGGGAAGCGGCAAGACCGTCGTAGCGGCCGCCGCCGCCTTTTTATGCGCCGCCAACGGAAAAAGCACCCTTCTGATGGCACCCACGGAGATTTTGGCGCGGCAGCACGCCGCATCTTTTGAAAAAATGTTTTCCTTCACCGATATTCCCGTTTTTTGTCTGACGGGCTCCGCTCCGAAAAAAAAGCGGGAGGAGATCTATGCGGTGACCACGGGAAACAATCCCTATATCCTCATCGGCACCCACGCCCTGACGGAGGATGGAACGCTTTGCCGAAACGTTGCCCTTGCCATTACCGATGAACAGCATCGCTTCGGGGTGCGCCAGCGGAGCGTTTTGGGCGAAAAGGGCGGTGCCATGCATTCTCTTGTCATGAGCGCCACCCCCATTCCCCGCAGTCTTGCCCTGTTTTTGTATCAGAAAAGCAAGATCTCCGTAATCGACCGTCTCCCCCCCGGCAGGCAAAAAATCGAGACGCTTTACGTGGGAGAGGATAAGATGGATCGCATCTATTCCTTTCTGGAGGAGAAGGCCCGTGAGGGCCAGCAGGCCTATCTGGTTTGTCCCTTGATCGAGGATGATGAGGAAAATCCCCTTCGCTCCGCAACGGAGGAATTTTCTCACCTGAAAAAGCGTCTTCCCGAAATTCCCGTTGCCCTTCTTCACGGCAAAATGAAGCCCGCCGAAAAAAACAGCGTGATGGAGGCTTTTCAAAAGGGCGACGTTCGCATTTTGGTTTCCACCACGGTCATTGAGGTGGGTGTAGACGTTCCCGCTGCTACGGTGATGGTGATCCGTAACGCTGAGCGCTTCGGGCTCTCTCAGCTCCATCAGCTGCGGGGCAGAGTGGGAAGAGGAAAACAAAAATCCTACTGTGTACTGGTTTCCTCCCACGACGGAAAAAAGGCGCGGGAGCGACTGCGCAAGCTGTGTGACTGCCACGACGGCTTTGAACTCGCTCGCTTTGATCTGGAAACCCGCGGTCCGGGAGAATTTTTCGGCACCCGGCAATCGGGCTTTGAAGGGCCGAATCTCTTTGAGGGAATTTCTATGCCCTATCTGCAAAGGGTTGCGGATTGCACGGAGCTCTTTCTGAACACGGCCTCTCCCGAGGAAATTCTTCCTTATGAAAGCGCGGCAAAATTGAATTAGTTTTCAATCCCTTCGGGGTAAAATTTTTAAAAGAAAAAAGAAAAAGGAGAAAAAATTATGCTCGATTCCTTCATCCAAAGCCTTGGCAGTTTTTTGGCTACCAGCGGTATCAAAATCATCTGCTCTCTGGTACTCCTCGTGGTGTGCTGGAAGCTCATTGGCATTCTCATTAAGTTCCTAAAGAAAAACAAGCGTTTTTCCAAGGTTGACGAGGGTGCCAAGGGCTTTTTGCTGACTTGCGTTTCCGTGGTTCTGAAGACGCTTTTGGTTCTCACCGTTGCCGCCAACCTCGGTATTCCCATGACCAACGTAGCCGCTCTCGTGGCTTCCTGCGGCTTGGCTGTGGGCCTTGCCCTTCAGAGCAGCCTTTCTAATTTTGCCGGCGGCCTGATGATCCTGATCTTCCATCCCTTCCACGTGGGCGACTTCATCGAATCCAGCGGCAAGGAGGGCACCGTTAAGGAGATTTCCCTGCTTTCCACCACGCTTGTCACCGGTGACAACAAAAACATCATCGTTCCCAACGGCAGTCTGATCAATTCCATTATTACCAACGTTTCCGCCGAAAAGACCCGCCGCGTGGATCTGAATTTCTCCGTGGCATACGGAACCGATACCGAACGGGTCAAAAAGGTGCTTTCCGTTTTGGCCGAGCAGCACGCACTGACTCTTTCCGATCCCGCTCCCTTTGCCAGACTGACCGCTCAGGCAGATTCTGCCTTGATCTTCACCCTTCGCGTGTGGTGCAAGAAAGAGGATTATTGGACAGTTTATCTGGATCTGCAGGAGCAAGTCAAGGAAGCTTTCGAGAAACTGGAAATCGAAATTCCCTTCCCTCAGATGGACGTTCATCTCCACCAGTAAAAAAAGCGCGCACAGATTCCATGGAATCTGTGCGCATTTTCTTTAGGAGATCGCAATCATAAGAATAAAAACGTACGTCTCCGCTTCACCATCGGCATCCATTTGAACGGGAATCTGCAGTTCATATAAGCCGCTTCGGGACAGATCCTGCCCCGAAAGGTTCAGCGAGATTTCGCTTTCACCGCAGGGAATGCTGCCACTGACGGTGCAGGGCGCTTCTCCCTTCCGCCGGCAGCTTCTCGCCACCTCGTCCGACCACCGATAAACCCCCACCTCGCCGCGGAGGAAGAAGGTTTTCTCCGTGCTGTTTTGAAAGGAAAGAGCCAGATCTTGTTCCCCCTCGGGCCATTCTGACTTTACCGTAACGGAAAGCCCCTCAATGGGGGATCTTCCTTGCACGTAATCGATCCGCAACGGCGCGGCGCAGGAAAACAAAAGCAGCGGAATCCACAGCAGAAGACAGATTCTTTTCATAGCGGGATCTCCTTTTTCGAATTTTTTTCTTATGGTAGCAGAAGGCTTCTTTTCTGTCAAGGGGACGGCGCAAGTTTTGACTTGATTTTGTTTGATTCCTGTGTTATAGTGGAGAGAGGATAAAAATGGAGGAATTTATGAAACTGAACATCAAGCGCACTACCTTGATCGGCTTTGCCTTCATGTCCATTCTGGCCTTCTGGCAAATGTATGATCAAGTCATTCCCTTTCTTTTGGAAAACAAATTCGGCCTATCCACCCTGCAGGCCAATGCCATTATGTCTGTGGATAATATTTTGGCGATCTTTATGCTCCCCCTGTTCGGAGCCCTCTCCGACAAGACCCGCACCCCGCTGGGCAAACGAACGCCCTATATTTTGTTCGGCACGGTTTTGGCGGTCATTTTAACGGTTCTGATGGGTCTTTTCACGGAAAGCACCAACAAAATCGCCTTTTTGGGCTGTTTGTTTTTGCTTTTGTTCGTCATGTCCACCTATCGCACCCCCGCCGTGGCTTATATGCCCGACGTAACCCCAAAAGCCCTGCGCAGCAAGGGAAACGCCATTATCAATTTGGTGGGGTACATCGGCGGGATCTTTTCCACGGTGATGATGATGTTTCTCCTCAAAAGTGAAAAAACCGAGGCGGGAGAATCGGTTTACGCCGCTGATCAGTCCTTTTTCCCCATTTTTCTGACGGTGGCTCTCTTTATGCTGACTGCGGTTCTGATTTTGGTTTTCACGCTTCGGGAAAACAAGCTGAACGCCGAGGTGAAGGCCGAAATGGAGGCCGATTCCGATGATGCCGAAGAGATCGGCGCAGTGGGCAAAAAAATGGCGCCCGAGGTTTTTCGCAGTCTCGTTTTCATTCTTCTTTCGGTCTTTTTATGGTTTATGGCCTATAATGCCGTTACCACAGCCTTTTCCCGCTACTGCGTGGAGGTGCTGGGAGCGGATCTCGGTGTCAGCTCAGGGTATTTGCTCACCGCCACGATTTCTGCCATTCTGGCCTTTGTTCCCTTGGGATGGCTTTCGGAAAAGCTGGGTCGAAAAATGACGGTAATTCTGGGAATCGTGTTGATGACGATCTGCTACGGCGGCGCCGTTTTGCTCCATTCGACCACGCCGCTGATCTATCTTCTGTTCGCCGTGGTGGGCGTCGGCTGGGCGGCCATCAACGTGAACTCCTTTCCCATGGTGGTGCAAATGTCGGCAGGCTCGGACGTAGGAAAATATACGGGCTTTTACTATACCTTTTCCATGGCGGCACAAATCACGACCCCCCTGCTCTCGGGCTTTCTCATCGATCGCACGGAGCTCGGTTACCGAATCCTCTTCCCCTATGCGGTTCTGTTCTCCCTTTTGTCGCTGGGCACCATGTGCCTGGTTCGCCACGGAGATATCAAAAAAGAAAACGGAGGCATACAATGATCTACTTATTCATCACCTTGGGCTCTTTGGCCCTCATCTATCTGGCGCTGGTCTTTTTCTTCGGTCCCACCGGAAGAAAGCACCCCGATCTGCCCCCTTTAAAGGGTGCTATGATCGCTCACCGCGGTCTTCACAGTGCCTCGGAGGGAATTTGCGAAAACTCTCTTTCCGCCTTTCGCCGAGCGATCGAGAACGGCCTTCCCATTGAGATCGACATTCACCTGACGTGCGACGGGAAGGTAGTAGTCTTTCACGACCACAAGCTCCAAAGAATGTGCGGCGTTGAGGGCAGAGTGGAGGAGATGACCCTGAAGGAATTGCGCTCCCTTCGCCTGAAGGATACCGATGAACAGATCCCCACGCTCTCGGAATGTCTCAATCTGGTGGCGGGCAAGGTTCCGCTTCTCATTGAATTCAAGGCAAAAAAGAACCATAAGGCTCTTTGCCGCACGGCGGATGCCATTCTTTCCCGCTACAAGGGAAGCTACTTGATTCAATCCTTTTATCCCCAGGTGCTGCTTTGGTATCGCTTGCACCGCAAAAAGGTTTGCCGAGGACAATTGGCCGCCCGTTTCAAAAAGAAGGGCTTTTTGATGTGGCTGCAGGGAACGCTGTTTTTCAATTTTCTTGCCCGCCCCGATTTCATCGCTTACCGTCATGATGACTACGCCTTCCCCATGCGCCGTTTTTGTGTCTGGCTGGGGGCGGCCTCCTTTGGATGGACCTTCCAAAAGCCCGAGGAGATCGAGGAAAGAAAAAAGGACTTCGACACCTATATTTTTGAAAATTTTGTCCCGACAAAGCCTTAAAAAAACGTTTTCTCCCTTGACAGAGTTTTCGAGGCGTGCTAAAATGAAGTGATCGTCAAATGACAAAATTAAACATAAAGGAGATATTAACATGGCACTTGTAACAACAAAAGAAATGTTTGCAAAGGCATATAACGGCGGCTATGCCGTAGGCGCCTTCAACGTAAACAATATGGAGATCGTTCAGGGTATCACCGAGGCCTGCGCTGAGGAAAAATCCCCCGTTATTCTTCAGGTTTCCAAGGGTGCAAGAGCTTACGCCAACCACACCTACCTTGTAAAATTGGTTGAGGCTGCCGTAAAGGAATGCCCCGATATTCCGATCGCCCTGCACCTGGACCACGGTGACAGCTTCGAGACCTGTAAGTCCTGCATTGACGGCGGCTTTACCTCCGTTATGATCGATGCCTCCTCCAAGCCCTTTGCCGAGAACATCGAGATCACCAAGAAGGTTGTGGAATACGCTCACGCACACGGCGTTGTGGTTGAGGCTGAATTGGGCTCTCTTGCCGGCATTGAGGACGAGGTCAAAGTTGCCGCTGAGGCCGCTTCCTACACCAGACCCGAAGAGGTTGAGGAATTTGTTTCCAAGACCGGCTGTGACTCCTTGGCCATTGCCATCGGAACCTCTCACGGTGCTTACAAGTTCACCCCCGAGCAGTGCACCGTAAACGAGCAGGGCATTTTGGTTCCCCCCGCTCTTCGCTTTGACGTTTTGGAAGAAGTAACCAAGAGACTTCCCGGCTTCCCCATCGTTCTCCACGGCTCCTCCTCCGTTCCTCAGGAATACGTGAAGATGGTCAACGAGAACGGCGGTAAGATGCCCAACGCCATCGGCGTTCCCGAAGAGCAGCTCCGCAAGGCCGCTTCCCTTTCCGTTTGTAAGATCAACATTGACTCCGACCTGCGTCTTGCCATGACCGGCACCATCCGCAAGTTCTTCAATGACGAGCCCTCCAAGTTCGACCCCAGAGAGTATTTGAAGCCCGCTCGCGCCAACATCAAGGAAATCGTTCGCCACAAGCTGATCCACGTTTTGGGTTGCGCCGGCAAAGCAGAATAAGTTCATCAAAAAAACGCCGCTCACCGCGGCGTTTTTTTCACTTTTTTCATTGGAATTTGAGATATTAAGAGGGATTTGATATGAAAACAGTCAGAACAGACCGATACGATTTTGTGGTTTGCGGAGGCGGTGTTGCGGGCTTTTCCGCCGCTGTGGCGGCCGCTCGCAAAGGACTTTCGGTTGCCCTTGTGGAGCGGTCGGGGATTCTCGGCGGAACCGCTACCTGCGCCGGCATCAATCAGTTGCTCGGCGGACGGAAGCTGGACGAAAACGGTAACCATCTTCGGGTGGTGGGCGGTATTTTCGATGAATTGACAGACAAGCTCATTGCCGAGGGAGCTGCCATTGAGCCCAATACGGTGGACCCCGATTTTAATCCCTTCGGATGGTATCCCCGAATGGCCTCCGGTATTTCCTGCAACGAAACGGCGCTGAAGATCAAAATGGATGATATGTGCCGAGAGGCAGGTGTTCGCGTGTATTTCAACACCGTGATCTGTGAGGCGGATTTTTCCCATGCTCGGCTCTCGGCGGTGACTGTTTTCAACAAGGACGGTTTTGTTCGCCTGGAGGCTGAGAGCTTTGCCGACTGCACCGGTGATGCGGACGTGGTGGCGATGTGCTCACTTCCCTTTTCCAAGGGACGCTCGGAGGATGGGCTGATGACGCCCTGCTCCATGGAAATGCACGTGGAAGGAGTGGATGCCGAGGCGCTGGTGGGCTACCAGAACGAGCATCAATCCCCCAAATTGGTGGAGATCATCGAGCGGCTTCGCCGTGATGGCATTTGGACCTTCCCCTCCGAGATTTTCGTTACGGTACGGTTGGTGGAGGAGGACGTTTTCTTGGTGAACACCCTTCGCCAGACCTGCATTGACGGAACCTGCGAGGAGGACGTGACGCGCGCCTTGATGAACGGACGGAGGGACTGCTTGAAGCTGTTCGGGATTATGAAAGAATATTTTCCCGGATTTGCCCACGCCCGCATCCGCAAGATCGCGGACAGCCTCGGTGTCCGTGAGACCCGCCGCATTCACGGAGTCTATACCGTCAGTATCGAAGACGCCTTGAGCGGAAAAAGATTTCCCGATACCGTTGCCGCCACCACCTACAATTTCGATCTGCCCGATCCCATTCGGGTCAGCTACGATACCATGATGGGGGATGCCCGAAACCCCAACGCCACACGAAAACACGTTGTGATCCGCCTTCCCTACCGCGCCTTGCTTCCCGTGGGAGCGGAAAACCTGATTGTAGCGGGGCGCTGTATCAGCGTGGACCGCGAGGTGCTGGGAGCCGCACGTATCATCGGCCCTGCGATGATGACGGGTCAAGCCGCGGGAACCGCCGCCGCCCTGGCCAAAGGCAATTTTGCTTCCGTGGATACGGATCTTTTGCGAACCACTCTTTGGGCCGACGGCGTTTTGGATCCCGATACCCTGCCGTTTTCATTTTAAAAAACACCCGCGCTTTCCTTGGCGTGATACCAAAGGAAGCGCGGGATTTTAATTTCAGATGAGGACGGCGTTTTTGACGTTGCCCTGCCAGAAAAGGAAATCATCGCTGAGCATATACTGCAAAAGATCTCGAATATAGGAAATTTTCATTTGCTTGACCGCAAAGGGGCAGGAAACGGAGCTGGTTTCCCCGCCGATCTCCAGGTTGAAAAGACCTTGATACCCGATTTCCTCCAGGGCGTGCATCACCTCATCCCAATGGATGCTGTGGGAAGCGTTAAAGGGCAAGAGATGCTGATCTCGGCAGCCGTCGTTATTGGCAATGTGCAAGGCTCGCAGATCCTTTCCCGCGGCCAAAATAAACTCCCTTTGGCTTTGAGAAACAAGGCCTCTGGCGTTGGCCAAATGAAGATGCCCCGTATCCAAGCAAATCCCCAAATGATCTCTTCCGAATTGATCCAGATACCGAATGATATCCTGCACCGAGGTGGTAAAGGAAATGGGGCGGCTGAGATTCTCGATGCAAAGAAAAGTCTTGCTCCCTCGGCAAAAATCGAGCAATTCCGAAAGGCTGTTCAGGATCACATTCTCCCGCTCCTGCTGCTCCCGATCCTCACCGCCCTCCAGATGGAGAATCAGATGATCCACGCCCATTCCTTGATAAAGCTCAATCTCTTCCTTCAAGAGATCCAAAAAGCCCGTGGAAAATAGGCCGGGTTTGAAGCTTAAATGTCCTTGGAGAACCGAAAAGCCTCGATCGGAGCAAAACTGCCGAAACAGAATCCCCTCCCGTTCTGCCGAGCTTCCCTTTTCGCGGACACGATGCAAAAGCTTTTCTGCATGCTCATACGCAAGCTCTGTATGGCAAAAGCCACCGCGCAAGAACAGGGTGACCATATCCTCAGGAGAAAATTCTTTATAATACGCCGATGCAATGGCGCACGGAAAATTCAATGCCATTTCATATCTCTCCGTTTCCGCAAGATCTTTTTCATTTTAACTGCCTCGCCGATACGTTATCATATCTCATTTTTCAAAAAAAAGCAAGTCTGTTTTGCGAAATTGATTTTTCCAGAATACGAAACGGGATTGACAAAAAAAGAATGCCGAGCTACAATGGAAAAAAGGATATAGGAGGATATTCCGATGTGCAACATTGCAGGCTACTCAGGAAACAGAAGAGCCGCCCCGATTTTGATCGAAATGCTCCGCAGAGAGCAATTTATGGACGGCGGATTGAGCACCGGCATTGCCACCATTCACGAAGGAAAGCTTTACTCGGCCAAGGTTTTGGGTGACGTGGACGAATTGCTCCGTAGCACCGATGCCCTTCATTTTCCGGGAAATTGCGGCATTATCCACTCCCGCCCCGCGGGAAATCTTCGGTCCCACGCTCATCCGTTTCTGGATGAGGATGAATGCTGTGCCGTGGTATTGAACGGAACCATGCGAGGGGTTGGTGTTCCCGAATTCTACGAAAAATCCAATCGGATGATCCGCCCCTTTTACGAGCGCGGCTGTGTTCGAACCGCCTACCTTCCTAAAAAAGAACCGAAGCGGATTTTACCCGACGGCCGTTCTTATCACGCCAGTGAAATTTATGCACTGCTAATGGGAGAGCAAATGAAAAAGAACGGCTGTACCGAGGAAAGCGCCGCTTGTGCCCTCCGGTACGTTTTTTCCGAATTCCCCGCGGATATCGTGGTGCTTTCCGTTCACGCCGCTATCCCCGACACCATCACCTTCGGCACCGTTTCACGCCCCGTTTGTGTCGGAATCGCCCCGGAGGAAACCTACCTTGCCACCACCGCACTGGCCTTTCCCGAGGATGCGGGAATTGAAACGGTCCTTCCCCTGCCGACCTGCACGATCGCGCAGGCAACCCCCGGAAAGCTGAACATTTCGGGGAAAAAGCCGAGGGGAGTGAGGGTTGAAAACATTTCTCACCGTGCCGCCAAGATTGCGTATGAACGCCTTGAGCGGATCCTATCGGGGCAAAAGAACGACCCCAAATCCATCTACGATATTCCCGTTTACCGGGAATGGAGAGATCTTTGGAGCGAGCCGCTTGTGGATTGCCAATACTGTAAGGAGGGCGATATGCTCAAGCCCACAGCCTCCCTATTTTACGAGGCACTTTGGAGCTTTCACAAGGAAGGCAGACTCAGAGGCGTTTTGGGTGAGTACAAGGGAAGAAGGATTGTAAAATTCTGGTTGGATTAAGCGTTTCCGCTGAAAAAATCTCGCATCTGTTTCGGATGCGAGATTTTTTTCGGTATGGACAAATTTTAAGGATCAGCTTTTCTTTTCCGTTTCACTTTTGCAGGAGCAAGAACTTTTTCCTTTACCGCTGCAAGCACTGCAGGAATTGCATCCATCGGGACAGCCAATGCATTTTTTTCCGTTCTTCTTGGCTCGGTAGAGGGAAAAGCAAGCAAGCCCCAAAACGGCACCGATCACCAAAACCAAAATGACGTTTTCCATTTAAAACCTCTCAGGGCCTTTATTTCAGCTGATAATCGGCGCGAAGCTTTTGATCGGCCTTCAGGCAAAGCGCGGCGATCACGCCCACAATGGCAATGAAGGCAACTGCACCGGGGAAGAAACCTGCTCCCAAGGAGCCGGTGGTGATCAAGGTACCGATCTGATACACCAGGAAAGCCACGCTGTAGCCCACCGCAAGCTGGAAGCCGATGCCGCCCCACAGCCACTTGGCGCTCTTCATTTCGGAATTCATAGCACCGATGGCCGCAAAGCAAGGCGGAGTGAAGAGATTGAACATTAAGTAAGCCAAGGCGGCAACGGGAGTAATGGCAAAAGCGGCTACAACGCCCTCTCCCGCACCCTCTATCATTTCCAGAGCATCGGTATCGATCAGATTGGAAATGCCGTAGCAAACGGCCAGCGTGCCCACCACGTTTTCCTTAGCAATAAAGCCCGTTACGGCCGCGGCGGCCATCTGCCAAGCCTTGATGCCGATGATGGGGATCAAAAGATAGGCGATGGGACCTGCAATGGAAGCGAGGATCGAGGTGCTCTCGGCCCCCTCCTCCACCACGGAAAAGCTCCAATCAAAGGACTGCATTACGAAAACCACGGCATTACAAAGAAGGATAATGGTTCCCGCCTTTACGATATATGCCCATCCGCGGCTGCACATAGACTTGACGGCACCCCAGAGAGAGGGGATCTTATACTCGGGAAGCTCGATAATAAAGAAGGATTTTCTATGCTTAAAGCCTGTGATCTTATTGATCAAAAGAGCACCGAAGAAGATAATGACGATACCCGCAAAGTACATCAAGGTTCCGATCCAAGAGGCATCGGGGAAGAAGGCACCTGCGAAAAGAGAAATTACGGGAAGCTTGGCACCGCAAGGCATAAAGGGGGCCAGCATAGCAGTGGCGCGGCGCTCTCTCTCGTTACGGATGGTGCGGCAAGCCATTACGCCGGGGATGGCACAGCCCGTTCCGATGATAAAGGGGATAACGGACTTACCGGAAAGCCCCACCTTTTTGAAAATGGGATCCAAAACAATGGTGGCTCTTGCCATATAACCGCAATCCTCCAAAAGAGCAATGAGGAAATACATCACCATAACCAGAGGCAAAAAGCCCACCACGGCGCTGACACCGCCGATGATGCCCTCCGTCAAAAGCGAGACCAAAAAGGGATTGCCTCCCTCCAAGAGACCGCCCACCCATTCCTTAAAGGCATCGATCAGGGTCACAAGACCGGGGATGGCAAAGCCGTTTTCGAATTCATAGCCCTCGGCGATCCAAATACCCAGCCAAGACTGAGAGATCTGGAACACCAAAAACATCACCACGGCAAAGATCGGAATTCCAAGCCAACGGTTGGTCAAAACGGCATCGATCTTATCTTGATAATTCTTATCCTTGGTGAGAACCTTTCTGACCTCCACCTCGGACACGATTTTGTTCACAAAGGAGAAACGGGCACGGTCTGCCTTTTCCACCTCCGCCTTATCGCCAAGATTCACATCACCCTGATGATAAGGAGCCTTTTGAGCGGAACCGCTGACGGCGAAGGCCGAACGGATCACCTCGGAAAGCCCCGTGGCATTGGTGGAAACGGTTTCCACTACGGGACAGCCCAGACTTTCCGAAAGCTTTTTTACGTCGATGTGCGTTTCTTTTTTATTGTTCACGTCGGTTTTGTTCAAGGCAACCACCATCGGAATTCCCAATTCCAAAAGCTGGGTGGTGAAAAAGAGGCTGCGGCTTAAATTGGTACCGTCAACGATGTTGATGATCACGTCGGGATTTTCCTTTTTCACGTAGGAGCTGGTAATGCTCTCCTCCGAAGTAAAGGGAGACATGGAATAGGCGCCGGGCAAATCCACCGCAACGGGAGCTTTTTCACCGTTGCAATATGCCTTTTTAACAAGATGCTCCTTCTTTTCCACGGTAACACCTGCCCAGTTGCCCACCTTCTCATTTCGGCCGGTAAGGGCATTGAACATCGTGGTCTTACCGCTGTTGGGATTGCCTGTTAAAGCAATTTTCATTTTGATTCCTCCTAAGAATTTTGTTGTATAGCCAAGTGAATCTCACCGGGTTACCTATTGCTAACTGACTTTCAAAAAAAACAAGCAGATCAACTGCTGTTTTTTTAAATCTCGATGGCCTCGGCAAGCTGACGGTCGATGTTGTAGCGGCCGTCTTTAATAGAGACCACGCAACCGCTTCTCATATGAGACACCACGGTAATCGGCTCTCCCGAATAGCACCCCAAGGAAAACAAAAAGGCATTCAATTCCTCGTCATCGGTATTAATGCTTTGAACGATATACTCTTTTCCTTCTTCTGCACTCAATAAATTCATATCCATCACCGAGAAAAATCAAATTGATTAGCATACGCTAACTACTCGAATATGATAGTCCTTGAACGGAGTTTTGTCAAGTGTTTTTTTGAATTTTTTCAAAAAAATTTCTCAGCGCTCATTTTGTCTATCCTCTAAGCCACGGCCGAGCCTTTTTACCATCGGGGTGGAGATCAAGCCGTCCCGCAGGGTACGCTCTCCGCATTGAATATAGCCATGCCTCTCGTAGAAGCCCACTCCCCCATCGGAGGCGTTCAGAGTGATTTGCTCCCCTTCGCAGCAGGATTCCATATGAAAAAGAAGGGACGAACCGATCCTCTTCCCCCAAAAAGCGGGATCTACGTACAAAAGGAGAACGTGGTTTTTTTCCTTGACGGCTCCCACCGCCAGCAAAGCACCCTCACAGAAGGCACCGTACAGCACGGTTTTTCCATCCAAGGTATTCATAGCCAACGAAATGGGAGCGGTCAGATCCCGAAACAGCTCCATCCCTTCCATCGGGGTATTGTTTTTTTCACTCTGATAGAAGCTTTTCCACAGCACGTGCGACGCATTTTCAAAATCTCCGTCGCAAATTTCTCTGATCTGTAAATTCATTTTGCAACCCTCCCCCTTTATGGTAACCAAAATCCCCCCGATTTGTCAAGACGTATCAAAAAAACATCAAAAAACCCTTGCAAAATTTGAAAAAAAAGAGTATACTTATGGGCATCAAAAAAATCAAACGCTCGTTTTTCAGGAGGAAATTATATGAATCAAATCGTGCGCCCCGATTCCATGGCCAGAATCGTTACCAAGGAGCTTGCCGATGCATTTATTGCCGAGCAGGTAAAAGAGATCCGTGAGCAGGTAGGAGAAAAAAAGGTTCTTCTCGCTCTCTCGGGTGGTGTGGATTCCTCTGTGGTTGCCGCTCTTTTAATCAAAGCCATCGGCAAACAGCTTGTATGCGTTCACGTGAACCACGGTTTGATGCGCAAGGGCGAAAGCGAGCAGGTCATTGAGGTATTCGGCAAGGAATTGGATGCCAACCTTGTTTACGTGGATGCCACCGACCGTTTTCTCGATCTTTTGAAGGGAGAAGCAGACCCCGAGAAAAAGCGTAAGATCATCGGCGGTGAATTCATCAAGGTATTCGACGAGGAAGCCTCCAAGCTTTCGGGAATCTCTTTCTTGGCTCAGGGAACCATTTATCCCGATATTTTGGAAAGCGATGGGGTAGAGGCTCATCACAACGTGGGCGGCCTTCCCGAGGATATGCAGTTTGAATTGGTTGAGCCCGTAAAGCTCCTTTACAAGGATGAGGTTCGCGTGGTGGGAGAGGCCTTGGGTCTTCCCCGCAATATGGTTTACCGTCAGCCCTTCCCCGGCCCCGGACTCGGAGTTCGCTGTTTGGGTGCCATCACCCGAGACAGACTCCACGCGCTCCGCGAGGCAGATGCCATTTTGAGAGAGGAATTTGACAATTGCGGCCTGGCAGGCAAGGTTTGGCAGTATTTTATTGCAGTACCCGATTTCAAGAGCGTCGGTGTCAAAAACGGCAAGCGCTACGAGGGGTGGCCCGCCATCATCCGTGCGGTCAATACCACCGATGCCATGACCGCCACCATTGAAGAAATCCCCTACGAGATTCTCCACCGCATCACAGACCGCATCACCCACGAGGTGGACGGCATCAACCGCGTTCTCCTCGACCTCACTCCCAAGCCCATCGGCACCATTGAGTGGGAATGACCCACGGAATCCGAAAAAGCCTTGATATATAAGGGTTTTTCGCCTCTCCAAAGTCGTCCCGCGGACAAATTGAGGACACTAGCTTTTTTGCTAGAATAAT
>JAFWBD010000035.1 GCA_017507325.1 Clostridia bacterium
CCGCTCCATGAAAAAAGTCACTTTTGTCTACTGACAAAGGTGACTTTTTTCAATGATATCCGTTCCTTACGGAACGGGTGATATAGCTGACGCTATGATATCTGCTTCGCAGATGATATACGCTTCGCGTATGTAGGAACGGATATTACATCATATTTGCGAAGCAAATGCATCATATTGCCGCAGCCGATACAGCACTCTTTACCAACATTCTTTTTTGTACTGCTTGGGTGTCTTTTGCATTTTTTCTTCAACTCTTCCGATTGGATTGACCGTATCCTGTTTTTGTGGTAGAATATCGGTGTTGATTCACAGTAACTTTATAATAGGAGGGAAGAATGTCTTTTTTTGAGTTTTGGGAACAAATCGTTGCCAATCCGCTTCTTGCCCTGGCCGTCGCCTTGACCATGGGCGTTATCTTGGTCAACGGCTGGACCGATGCCCCCAATGCCATTGCCACCTGCGTCGTAACCCGTTGTATGTCGGCAAGGGGCGCCATTTTGATGGCGGCCGTGTTCAATTTCTTCGGTGTTCTCATTATGAGCCTTGTCAACGCCTCCGTTGCCGAGACCATTACCAAAATGGTTTCCTTCGGCACTGATCCCAAGGAGGCCATCGTGGCTCTCAGTGCCGCTTTGTTTGCCATTGTGTTTTGGGCAACCTTGGCTTGGGTCTTTGGGATTCCCACCAGCGAAAGCCACGCGTTGATCGCAGGTCTGACCGGATCGGCTATCGCCCTTCACGGCTCCTTTGACGGGGTCAACGGCGGGGAATGGGTAAAGGTTCTGTACGGAATCGTCATTTCCGTGGTGGTTGGCTTCGGATTGGGCTGGTTGGTTTGTAAGGGTGTGGAGCTTCTGTTTGCAAGGGCAGACCGCAGAAAGACCGAGCCCTTCTTCAAGGGCGCACAAATTGTCGGCGCCGCCTCTATGGCGTTTATGCACGGTGCGCAGGACGGGCAAAAGTTTATGGGCGTTATCATTCTCAGTACCTATCTGGTCAACGGTCAGGATCCCGCGGGAATGAGCGGTGTGGATACCAAAAGCTTGATTTGGCTGATGCTGATCTGCTCTGCCGTAATGGGACTCGGTACCCTCTGCGGAGGAAAGAAGATCATCAAATCCGTGGGAATGGATATGGTAAAATTGGAAAAATATCAAGGCTTTTCCGCCGATATTGCCGGCTCCATCGCGTTGCTTCTCAGCTCCACCTTCGGAATTCCCATGTCCACCACCCACGCCAAAACCACCGCCATTATGGGTGTCGGCGCCGTGCGCCGTCTCTCCGCCGTCAATCTCGGCGTTGTAAAGGAAATGGCTTTGACCTGGATTCTCACCTTCCCGGGCTGTGGCCTTGTGGGATTTGTAACGGCAAAACTGTTTATGTGGATCTTTTAAAATAGGAGGAATGTAAAATGGCAAATAAGCAGGATTTATTCTTTTTTGAAAATTTGGTTCAGGCTGCGGATTGCTCCTGCCGTGCGGCATCGTTTCTGGTGCAAAGCCTGGAGGAGTATCGTATCGATGCGCTTCCCGCTATGCTGGAGGAGATCCACCGCTTTGAGCACGAGGGTGATCTGACCAAGCATAAAATGAACGCTGCCTTGGCCAAGGCCTTTGTGACCCCCGTGGATCGGGAGGATCTGGCCTTGATCAGCCATAACATTGACGAGGTGACCGATGCGGTGGAGGACGTTTTGCAGTCCTTCTATATGAATCGCATTCATTCGGTTTTGCCGGAGGCGTTGGAATTTGTTCGAAAAATCGAAAAGCAGTGCTTGATGATGCGGGAAATGCTTTCGGAATTCGTTAATTTCAAAAAGCCCGCCAAGCTTCACAAAATGGTGGTTGCCATCAATGACGTGGAGGAGGAATGCGACCGCCTCTACATTGAGGCAAAGCACGGCGTCCGCGAAAAGTGCAACGAGGTGTTGGAGGTTCTCTTTTGGAGAGAGATCTTCGATAAGATGGAGGCCTGTGCCGATGCCTGCGAGCACGTGGGTGACAGTGTTGATACCGTTGTGATGAAAAACAGCTGAAATCTCCGATTTTGTAAAGCGAAAAGGCCTTCGCCCGCGGCGAAGGCCTTGTTTTTTTGAGGAGGGATCGGCTTATTCGGCAATCTCTTCTTTTTGGATCTTGGTAATCTTCAGGCAGTTTAAGGGCTTTTCTCTGCCGTTGGAATGATAATATGCCACGAGAAAATATCCGTTTCCGTCTATAATGGCGGGGTAGGAATAGTCGTTGCCAAAATCGTCTTCAATGAGAAAAAGCTTGTCGAAGGCTTCCTTTCCGTGACCGATCCCGTCGCTTGTGCTGACCGCCAGCATCAAAGGCGCTCTCCCGCGAAGCTTTCCGAGATTCCTTCCGGTGTATAGGCTGATGGGATTCCAAACCGCCGCGGTATGCGTTCCCCAAAGCTTTTTCACCAGCATAGGGCTTCTGGCGCCCGTAAAGAATACGCTGGGCTTCGGTGTGGAAAAACTGTCGCCGTTATCGGTGGAAACCGCCTCGAATTGACAGCCGACGTTGGTACGGTAGTAGCTCCAGATCGTTCCGTCCTCGTGCTGGTACATCCCGGGCTCCTCGAAGCCGCGGAGATTTTCAAAGGGCATAGCATGGCAAATCCCGTTGTCGTGCCAGGTTTTGCCGTTGTCATCAGAAACCGTATAGCGCACTGCCTCGCCGTGTTTTCCCTTTACCCCATCGGGGCCGTTATAGGCCAGCGCCATAATGATTCTGCCGTTTTGCAATCGGAGCACGCGATCGTTGTTGAGAATGAAATAATTATCCTCCGCCACACAGCGACGGGCTTCTCCCCAGGTTTTGCCCTCGTCAAAGGAGGAGCGAACCTGCGGTACGCACATCATCCGATCGCCGATCTTGTATTTTTTTAAGTAAAAGATGAGGATCTCCTCCTCGGAAAGGCGCAAAAAGCTCACGGACATCAAATTGGCGGCATCTGCATCCTTATAAATGAGAATGTGCTTGTCTTGCCAGGTTTCACCCTCGTCGTAGGAGTAGATTGCCGCAATGTTGGCTTCCCCGTGATCGTGGTAATTGTCGGAGCAGTATTCCGTGTAGGCATACAGAATCGCACCGCTCTTTAAGCGCAGAAAAGCCCCCTCTCCCACACGGGAAACGTTCTCATCCGTATGCAGGAACAAAACCTCTTTTCCCACCTTGGGAAGGGAAAGCTCTCTTTCGTATTGGTTCATAGCCTTTTTTCTCCTTCGTTTCAGCTTTTTATCATTATAGGGGATAACAAAAAAGATTGCAAGACAAAAAACGATCATTTTTTGATGGAAAAAAAGATATTCATGATAAAAACGAAAAAAGGTATTGACAAATCTCGGTAATAGTTGTATTATTGTGTTAGTACAATGATACAAGGAGGTGAAACTGTGTCCTGGAGCTTTTCGTCCGGAAGCCCCGTTTATCTGCAAATTGCCGAGCGAATGAAAAAATCCGTTCTGGCAGGGGAATACCTTGCGGGAGCACAGGTGCCGACGGTTCGTCAGCTTGCCTTGGAGGCGGCGGTCAATCCCAACACGGTTCAGCGTGCCTATACCGAATTGGAAGCTGAAGGGATCATTGAATCCCGCGGAACCATGGGAAACTTTGTTACCGAGGAGCAGCAGCGGATCGACGAGTGCCGAAAAAAATTGGCGGAAGACATTGTTTTGAATTTTTTGAATGATATGAATCAGCTCTCCGTGAATACGGAGGAGGCGATTCGATTGATACGGGAGGTGACAGAATGAATATCTTGCGTTGCGAAGATATTACCAAAGCGTATAAAAAGAATTTTCCTGTTTTGTTTCATTTGAACCTGGAAATTCCCGCGGGGCGCATTGTGGGTCTGCTTGGGCCCAACGGCTGCGGGAAATCCACCCTGATGAAGCTGATCGCGGGACTTTTGCAGCCCGATTCCGGCTGCATCTTCGTGGGGGATCATCCGGTAGGGGAGAAGAGTAAGGCCTTGGTCTCCTATCTTCCCGAGCGAACCTATTTCAATCCTTCCATGCGCGTGCGGGATCTGGTGCGTTATTTTTCCGAATTCTATGAGGATTTCGACGTGAGCCGTGCGGAAAAGCTTCTTTCCGATCTGGATATTAACCCCGCCGCTGCCTTAAAGACCCTGTCCAAGGGAACCAAAGAAAAGATCCAGCTGGTTTTGGTGATGAGCCGAAACGCCAAATTGTATCTGCTTGATGAGCCCATTGCGGGAGTGGATCCTGCGGCCAGAGAATATATCCTGCGCACCATCGTCAACAATTACAATCCGGAGGCCTCCATCATCATCACCACCCATTTGATTACCGACGTGGAGCAGGTTTTGGATGACTTCGTGTTCCTTTCCTACGGCGGGCAGATCCTGCGCTCGGGAAATGCGGAAAATACCCGCTTGGAAAGCGGAAAATCCTTGGATCAACTGTTTCGGGAGGTATTCCGATGCTGAAAAAATTACTTCGATACGATTTTGCCTCTGTGATGAAGGTTTGGGGAGTCGGTGCCATCGCATCGGTGCTTCTCGCCTTGGTAGGCGCTTTTGCGGCCCGTATTCTGGATGCGGAGCGGGAGCTTCCCGTGGTGGTCACCGTCTTTGCGGGCTTTGCGATGTTCTTTGTGATTTTGGGCTTTGCCGCCTTTTCCATTTTGACCACTGTGGCGGTGTTCAACCGTTTTTACAAGAATTTCTTCACCGACGAGGGCTATCTGACCTTCACCCTTCCGGTCAAAAGAGCGCAGCTTCTCAATTCCAAATTGATTTCTGCCACAAGCTTTTTGGCTATGACCGTTTTGGTTCTGTTTTTGGATCTCGTCCTGTTCATTTTGGCGGGCTTTGCGCCGGGCTGGGAGGAAATTGCGGAGCTTTTCCGTGATATCTTCCAGTGGCTCGCAGAGCATATGGACGTATATTTTGTCATTTATCTTGTGGAAGGGATCGCGCTGGTTCTGCTTTCCACGGTCTTTTCGGTTCTGTTTTTGTTCGTTTGCATCACGGTAGCTTGTATGATCGCGAAAAAAGCCAAGGTCATCACCGCCGTTGCCATCTATTACGTGACCAACGGAATCGTTTCCTATGCGGTTCAGCTCCTGGTGATCTTCGGTCTCCCCGGTTTGGTGGATCGGATCCTACTTTTGGCTGAATCCTCCAATATCAATCCCATTTTGTCTCTCACCTTTTTCGGTCTGACCCTTTTTGTGGCAATCTTCTGTGCTCTTCTGTATCTGCTGCAGTATTGGCTTTTGGATCGAAAGCTGAATCTGGCGTAAGGAGGTATCATGATGAAAAAAATTCGGATTCGTGCCGTAGCCTTCCTTCTTCTTCTTTCCGTTCTTTTGGGAACAAATGTCTTTGCCGGAAAGTTTTCCGTTGCCGTAGAGGATCTTTTGAATGAAACGGTCTCCTTTTCCGAGGATTTCAAAACCCTTTATGTCGGCAAGGATCATAGCTATTCCCGTTTTGACGCCTCTGATCTGGATCTTCAATTCTATACCTATGACATGAAGGTGGCCTTGAGCGAAACTCAAAAGCAGAGTGTCAAATCCGTGCAAATTGAGATCCACGAAAGCGAGCGGATCTTAAGAGCCCATCTGGTCTATCGGGACGGAAGCACCGTGATCGTCAGCTTCCTGCGGGATGATTGCTTTGAATTCTATCTTTCCTATCTGGAGGGAACCAACCCGCTCTTCTGCATTGATTTTCGGTATCCTTCAGAAAACGTCGTGGAGGCCAAGCGAGATCAGCTGCTGGGAGAAAAGAAAATTTTGAATTCGGCCTTTTTGTCTACCTGCGAGCAGTTTCCCGTCTATGCCTGCAACGAGGATGGCAGCCTCCGCTTCCGAAGCGGTGTGCTTTTGATCGGTGACAACGTTTCTCAGGGTTCGTATTTTGTGGATCTGCGGGGCAAGGACTTGTCGGAGGGCTTCTATCCCCAATTGTTCGAAAATCTTGAGGCCTACCGCATTACCGACGAGGCCCTGCTGGCAGAATTGGAGGAAGCGCAAAGAGCCTATTACGATGAGGATTTCGGCTTCTTCTTTGACGATGAATTCACCTCTCTTGTGTCCAACGTCTCTTTGATTCTGATGTTCGGCTTGATTCCTCTTGCCATTCTGATCGTCTTCTTCATTGCCATGCTTCGCTCCAAGGTGAAAGCGTACAGAAAGATCTATACCGCCATTGCGCTGATCTCGGTTTCGGAGCTGATCGTTTTTGCAGTGGTTTCCGTTATTATGAGTATTCTTTCGTAATACTCAGAAAGAGGGTGATATGGTGAAAAGATTAATCTGTATCATTTTGACAGCCGCTACGTTATTGCTTTCATCCTGTTCCATCTTCAACGAAGAATTGGTAATTCCGAACATTCGATTGTGCCACACCTTTGAAAACGATCGGTGGTTGATTGTGGATAATCACCTGGTCGATAAGATCAACGGCTCAGTGCACAATATCAAACCGAACCGTGTTGTTTCCACGATCGACGGTGCAACGGTGGTTCGGTGCATCGATTCACTTCACTATAAATACGAGTTTGAAGAATCATCCTTCAAACAGTACACCTTTGTCGAAGTGCATCGGAAAAACGTTGAATTTGATGTTTACTGTGAATGTATCATTACGTACGATTACGAGGGGAAGGAGATTGATCGGTCCTATATAGAGAAACCGATAGAAAAGAAGAGGATTGAATTAGTTTATCAGAACAGATATCCCACTATGAATTCCTTTTGGTTTTGCGTTTTGAATAATGGTAATGGTTATATCAGAGGAAACTATGCTACCGATAAAAAAGCAAGGAAAAACAGTCAGGCGGTTTTATATTTTGCAGAAAACCTCCACAAAACAAAAAGTGAGGGGAAGTCTTATGAGATAGAGGGCATTGCAAAGCCTATATCCGAGGAGATATGGTTTTCCTATTTTGAAAACGTTCCTCGATCGAATTTTAATGCAAATCCGTTGATGCGGGGCATTCAAAAGATCGGAATAACGTCTTACGATCTTGAAAAAAACGAATACAGAACCGTATTTGAGCACGACAAAAAGAAAACGCTTGTTGTGGATTTCGATGAAAAAGGAGCTTATTTGCTTGATTCGAGAGGCGTGTTCAGTTATGTCGATTTTGCAACGAAGGAATCAAGCGAGATCTACAAGTTCACAAGTGGAATTGCAGACATTATTGTATCGGAACCGTATATTTGTATCAAATATCATCAAAACGGCTATACCTATTTTGTCTACGAAAAGGGGGCATCCGTTGTGGTAAATGCCTCTACAAGGGATTGAAAAAATATTCAAAGCCGATACAGACAGATCGTCGGGATGTTTGAATAAGTTCCCAAAGAAAAACAAGACTCACTCGAAAGGGTGAGTCTTGTTTTGTAAAGAAGAAGCGCGAGCACTTTCCGTATCAGGTTCTTTTTTGAAACCGTGCTGCAAAAAAACGAATTATTCTCCTTGAAAGGAGATCTCGATATTTCCGATCCCCGCCTCCAAGCGGATCTTGTTTTCACCGCTGCCGATGGTTTCGTTTCCCGAAACGCGTTTGTTGTCAACGGTGAGATTGCCGATCCCTTTTTCGCATTCCAGCCGATAATCCTCGCTCTGCCCCAAAAGAATCAGCTTTGAATTTCCGATTCCGAATTCCAATTCGGCTTCTCCCGTCAAAAATCCCGTGTAGTGCCATTCTCCAACGCCCATTTCGGCTTGCAGATTGTGGAGGGAGCCGTTTTCTACCGTGATCTTTCCTACGCCACCTTGGATGTCGGCGCTCCTTTGGGCAGACAGATGGGAAAAGAAAACCTTGCCCGCTCCCAATTCCATTTCGATTTCCATCGCCGAGAGGGAATCGGCGGTCAAAGCGCCCGCTCCGGTGGAGATCTCTGCCCGTTCAAATACAAAATTCTCGGGAACGGTCAGCGTCAGAGCGGCATCGGATTTCGTACTGCGAAACAGCGCCTTTTTCTCCCGTAGGGTTAAAACACCGCCGGTCTCCGAAACCTTCAGATTCTCAAGATTGGAGCAAACGGCAAATTTTTCGCCCGTTTGAATGGTGACCTGTGCGGCCGAAAGAAACAGCTCCAGAGAACGAACCTCGCTTGAAACGGGGTAATCGGTCATTTCACCGCTCTTTTCGGAATCCGAAAAGAATAGAGTGATTCCTTTCAGAACGCCAAGAATGCCGCTGAAGATCCCAACGATCAACAAAACGGCAAGGCCGATGGCAAAATTCTTGATCCATCTCTGTTCCTTTGTCATTTGATATCCACTCCTCCGAACAGGCAAAGCCCGCTGACGTACAGGGTGGGGGAGCCGTCTTTTCTCTTAGACAGATCCACCCCGCCGAATAGGCAGGTAGCGTTGGAAACCACCCGAACGTTGGGGGGCACCAAAATATCGATCCCGCCGAAGACCGCCGTCACCTGAACGGCACAGTCCCGAACGAGGAGGGCTTCCCGCAGATCGCATTCCACACCTCCGAAAACGGCGATCAATTCCGCCCCGTCAAAATTCTGCCCCGCATAGCTTGCATCCAGACCGGAGAAGGCGGCACAGTGGGTCTTGCGGTCAGAGGAGTTCTTTTTGATCTCCTCCACGGCTTTCGTGATTTTTTCGCCCCGAATTCCGCGGTACAACAAGCGAATTCCAACGAAAATGATCAGGCAGGGAACCAAAAGCTTCCAAAGCCACTCAAAGGAAAGAATATCTTGACAGCAGAGTAAAAGGAGGATTCCCACGGCAAGCCCGATCAGATTTCCCGTTTTCTCCTTTTCGGTAAAAAGTCCCACCGCGCAGGGAATGATGATGAACAGCGTCCAGAATCCGTCGAAAAACAAATCGATTTGGGCGATCCCCAAGGTGTTCAGAGCAAAAATGAGTCCCAAGGCAATGAGGAGAATTCCCCAAAGAACGTTACTTTTTTTCATAGTGTCAGTCTCCTTTCGGTATTGAAAAAGCGTATCTTCGATCATCGAAGAGATAGTTACATTGTATCGCAGATCGAAAAAAAAGAAAAGTCGTTTTTGTGAAAAAACATAAAAAACAATATAAAAACGAGAAAAATTCAAAAAATCCTTTTCAAGGAGAATGAATTTTGATATAATGGAATCCATCAAAACGAATAAGGAGATTGCAATGAAGCTTGTTTGGGATAAAAACACAACCAAAACCAACGCCCGCAACAGTGAGGGCTCCTTCATCCGTCAGCCCGACGGAGGCATTCTGTTTGCCTACAGCAGCTACGTGGGAGACGATTGGAATGACAATGCCAGCTGTAACGTGGTGGGGATCCGTTCCTTTGATGAGGGTGAAACCTGGTCGGAGCCTGAGATTTTGGTAAAGGCCTCTTTTTTTGGTGTTCAGAATATTATGAGCGTTTCCGCTCTGTTTCAGAAGGACGGGAAGCTTGCACTCTATTTTCTGATCAAAGAAAATTGGGGCGGGATCACCTTCGGTCGAGCTTTGTCGGAGGATGGGTATACCTTTACCCCCGAGCGTGTGCAGATCAATGGCCCCCTCTCGTATTACGTGGTCAACAACGACCGCTTTATCCGCCTGCAGGACGGCAGAATTGCTGTTCCCGCCGCGATGCACGCCTATTACCCCAACGGAAAGTCCGATTCCTTCTCGGTGGCGGTGGTGCTCCTTTCGGAGGATGACGGAGCCAATTTTGATATCACCCCCGCGAGGCTGACCATTCCCGCTCTGAACAAATCGGGCAGGGGAATGCAGGAGCCGGGTCTTTATCAGCATCGGGACGGTACCCTTCGTCTGTGGGCCAGAACCACCGCGGGCTACCAGTATGAATCCTTCTCCCGCGATCTTGCCACCACCTTCTATACCCCTCAGCCCTCGCTGTTTTCCTCTCCCTGCTCCCCCTTGGAAATGGCGGAGCACGACGGCGTTTTGTACGCCGTATACAATCCCGCTCCCAGCTACAACGGTCATCACCGTGAGCCCGGAACCATGAACCGTACCCCTCTTGTCATTCGCAAGAGCTTGGACGATGGCTTGACCTGGTCCGATCCCATGAATATTGAAGAGGATCCGAAGCGCGGCTATTGCTACCCCGCCATGTTCTTTACGTCGGATGGGGCAATGCTCTGCGCCTATTGCCGAGGCGGTGCCCCCGAGGAGGAGATTTGCCTCCAGCGCCTTGGAATGATGAAGATCCGTTTGGATGAGATCTGCCCCGAATCAAAGGAGTAAGACTGAAAACCGTCCGAAGATCCCTTCGGCAAAAACCCGCAAACCAAAGAATCGGTTTGCGGGTTTTTTGATCGGCGAAAAAACGCCGAGGATTCCGAGAAAGTGCACAAAGCGGTAAGGCTTTACGTGTAAATGCTTCTCAGCCATTTGTCCTTTATGTAGTGCGGAAGATAAAAGCTGCAGCGGAAAATCCAATCGATAAACATGGCGCACCAAACGCCGTAAACGTTCCAGCCGAGGCCGGGGAGGGAAAGACCGAAAACGGAAACTTCATCCAAAGCCAAAAAGTAGCTCAAAAGCACTCGGAACATCCAGACCGAAAAGGGAGAGATGAACGCCGTCAGCTTCACATCCCCTGCGGAACGGAAAATATGGGGCAGAAAAAAGCCGATGGGCCAAATCAAGCTGCCGACAACGGAATGAAGGATCAGGAGAAATTCGGCAATCTCCGCAGAGGCCTTCGGCAGCTGATACATTCCCACCAGCGGTCGGCAAAGGAGAAGCGACGCCAGATTGACGACCCAAAGACAACTGTAGGAGATCAACAGCATGGTGCGGGAATATTTTTTTGCCAGCGCTTCTTCTTTGGCTCCTACAGCCCGACCCACAACGGAAACGGCGGCGTTGCCGATGGCGGCACCGGGAATGTATTGGTAGTTTGCGAGATTGAGTGCCACGGAGTTTGCGGCAATGGCGGCAGTACCCAGCGTTGAGACAAGGCTTTGTGTCAAAAGACGTCCGAATTGGAACAAGCAGTTTTCAAAACCGCCGGGAATCCCGATTTTCAGAATTTTTCGGATGATCTCCCAATTCGGACGGTAGTGAAAGAGACGGTCGATATGCGCGGGATAGCGTTTGTTATGAATCATAAAAAGCCAAATGACCATTCCCGCAAATCGTGAAACAAGGGTTCCCAAAGCCGCGCCTTGCGCACCCAAGCCGCAAATAAAAATGAAGATGGCGTTGAAGACAACGTTGATCAGATTCTGAATGATTGAAACGTAAAGAGAATCCTTGGTTCTTCCCATGGCGCGGTAAGCGGCTGCACAGGAGTTCTCGATTGCCAAAAAAGGAAAGGAGTAGGAGATCGTTTGAAAATAAACAACGGCGTTTTCAAACACCGCCTTCTCGGCCGTTCCGTAAAGGGTCTGCAAAAGCACGTTACCGAAAATTTTTGAAATCAGAAGAACAAGGAGCGCCGTAAACGTGGAAACGTAAAGGGTTTGCTTGACCCCATCCCGAATCTTATCTTCGTCGCCTTTTCCCAGCGCGTGGGTAATGACCACGGTGCCTCCCGTAACCAGCGATGAAAACATCAGAATCAGAACCGTGTCCAAAATTCCGATCAGGGAAACCCCCGCGACCGCCTCCTCGCCTGATGCGGATACCATAACGGAATCCACCATACTGATGGTAACGGCAAGGGCCTGCTGTAAAATCAAGGGCAGCGTGATTTTATAAATATCCTTCTTTGAAAACATTGTTTCTCCTTTTTGCAAAGACTGTAGCGGTGGATATCGGAAAATCAAATGCCGCCCTCTGTTTCTGTTCTCAAATATTTTGATAAAGAGGGGGATTTAGAGAGCCGTCACGCAATTTAAAAGTGCCCGTAAAAGACCGTTTCTTCCATCGGACGAAACGCACTGTGCAAGGGGAGCGGCTGTGCCCCCTCGGCGGGATATCCCATCACCAAAAGGGCGCAGGGCTCGACCCCCTCGGGAATCCCAAAGGCTGCCTTCATTTTTTCGGGATGAAAATGCATCACCCAACAGCACCCGACTCCTATGTTGTGGGCCTCCAGCATCATATGGGTGGCCACAATGGCGGCATCCACCGCGGAGGAGAGGGCGCCGTCATAGGGGCGAACCCAGCTTTCCTTCGTGTTGTGGCAGATCAGCATCGCGGTAGGGGCTCCGAAATCACAGCGGGTACAGGTCCCCCAAAGGGCCAATTCCTCATCGCGGTTCAAAACCAAAATTCGCTGAGGCTGATAATTGCATCCCGTGGGGGCTCTGTGCCCCGCCTCTAAAATACGGTCGATACAGTCCTGCGGAAGATGCTCGGGGAGAAAATTCCGCACCGAAAAACGTTCGCGGATCAGCTTTTCATATTCCATACGGAAGCCCTCTTTCTATTCTCCCAGTAAATAAAGGGCAATGCCGGCAAAAGCCTTGACTCCCTTGGGAAGAACCGATTCATC
Source organism: Clostridia bacterium (assembly GCA_017507325.1). Lineage (GTDB taxonomy): Bacteria > Bacillota > Clostridia > Oscillospirales > SIG627 > RGIG5579. Next base: position 12,416 of record JAFWBD010000035.1, read on the forward strand.
AAAATCGTAGCGTCTGTTGTGACCGGGAGCGGCCATGGTGGTCATCAGCCGCATAAAGCTGGCCTTTCCTCCCTGCTCCTGAACCCGCTGCATCATATAGGCCACGTCCTCGCTTCCGCCGTTTTTGCGGATCGAGGGATCGGCCAAGGGGACCAGTCCCATTTTTTCGGTGCACACCTTGGTAATGGTATCGCAAAAATCGCGGTCGGAATCCAGCGAGATGGAGGAGCCCATCAGGCGAATGTCCACCGTGCAATCGTGCATAGCGGCGGCGCTTTTCAAAATGCGCTCCGCATATTCGGACATAAATTCATTGAGCTTGGTGGTGGCACCGCGCACCTCGATTTCCATTTTGGCCTCGTCGCAGATCACGTTTCTTCCGCTTCCCGCGATCAGTCTGCCTACGTTGATGCGGGTTACACCCTCCCCGTTGCGGGGAATGGCATACAGATTCAAAACAGCCGTTGCGGCGGCCAGCATGGCGTTTTTACCCAATTGCGGGGCGCCTCCGGCGTGAGCGGCAAGCCCGTGGAAGGTTACGTCGTATTTGCAGGTGGCAAGGCTTCCGTAGGAGCCGGGGCCGAAATCAGCGGGGTTATCCTCGGTCTTCTTGGTCAGGTGAGCGCCGACAAAATAGTCTACCCCGTCCAAATGTCCCTTTTCCACAATGGATTTGGCACCGCGAACCCCTTCCTCAGCAGGCTGGAAGATCAGCTTTACGGTTCCGTGGAGCTGATCCTTCACCGCCATCAGCGCCTTGGCTACCCCCAGGCCGATGGTGCCGTGTCCGTCGTGGCCGCAAGCGTGCATAGAGCCGTAGTTTATGGAGGCAAAGCCCTCTGCCGTGGGGCGGTGATCCTTCTCAGCCGATTCGAAAACGCCCAAGGCGTCAATATCGAAGCGCATGGCCACCGTGGGACCCTCTCCGCAACGGAGAATGCCGATGACACCGGTCATACCTCCACGGGTTGCTTCAATAAAATCGGGGTTTGCCCCTTGTGCGACGGCTCTTTCGTATCCCTTTTCCAATTCCGCATCGGAGGGAACGCCCATTCTGGCCTCTTTGTCGCAAACGTCCTCTCCCACCAAAACCTCATATCCCAGATCCGTCAGGATTCCGGCAATAATGGAGGAGGTGCGCATCTCAAACCAGCCCGTTTCGGCGTGTTTGTGAAAATCTCTGCGACGGGCAACCATTTCCTCGCGGCTTTCATCGGCAATTTTGCTGATCAATTCATATCCGTTCATTGTACGTTTCCTTTCCGATACGTTTATTCTTCGGCGGCAAGCTCCGCATTTTTTACATTATATCATCGCCTCAAGGAAAACGCAAGATTTCTTCTTGCATATTTTATTGCAAAAAAAGACCGAAGGTCTTAAAGCCAAGGCGAAAGAAACCTTCGGTAGAATTGCGTATCAATTCGAACTCATGCAAAAATCACGCCGTAAGGCGTGTATATCATCCGCAACTTGTTGCGGTATATCATCAACACGAAGTGTTGTATATCATCAAGCCGCAGGAGGATGCACGCTGGCGCGTGATGAGATACAAGGGCGGCAAGCCGCCCTTGATGATATACGCCGCACTTCGTGTGGCGATGATATACCAAGCCTGCGGCTTGGATAAAAAATCCGATGCTTTCGCATCGGATTTTTTGTCTATGGGCTACAAAAAAGATATTTTTCGTGGGTTGATACTAGGATTCGAACTCAAACTGGGGTTA
>JAFWBD010000003.1 GCA_017507325.1 Clostridia bacterium
GATCTGTGCGGTTGTGGATTGGATCTCGATGACGAGCTCTGCGTCCTCAGCCCAATCGTTTTTTTCAGCTGCTGCATCGAGCGCTGCTTGCAGTGTGCCGTATTTGTTGTCAGCGCCGGTTGCACCGTCAACAACGGTCCACTTCGTCTCGGCTGCATTGGCACTGAAAACGAGCATACCCGCAACACAGGTACACAAGAGAACCAGTGCGACAACAACCGATAAAAGTTTTTTGCTTTGCATGGTTTTCCTCCTGAATTATGATTTTTTTCTCATACGGACGGCAAAAATTATATGCATCCATACTGATGAAACCATTATCCTACAAAAGCAAGAAAGATGGTGGAAATACTCAGATTTGTTGTATCGATTTCGACGAAACGGGAGCATTCTTGGAAAAACCTTCCTTCACTGTAAAAGGCGGAATGGAAAAACCATTTTGCGGAAATAATACAGTTGACAGGAGGTGTGTGATTGGTTGGTAAGGTAGAGGTTTCGGGTATCAACACCGCCAATTTGAAGGTGTTAACCGAAAAAGAAAAGGACGATTTGTTAAAGCGAACCAAAATGGGGGATGCCAAGGCAAGGGAGGAATTGATCTCGGGAAACCTGCGCTTGGTTTTGAGTGTGATCCAAAAATTCACCCGTCGCTGTGACAGCCCCGACGATCTCTTTCAGGTGGGCTGTGTGGGGCTCATCAAGGCGGTGGATCACTTCGATTTGGATCAGAACGTGAAATTCAGTACCTATGCGGTGCCTATGATTATCGGTGAATTGCGGCGGTACCTGCGGGATAACAATATGATTCGGGTCAGCCGTTCTTTGCGGGATCTGGCCTACCGTGCCTTGACCGAGCGGGAGATCTTAACGGGCCAATTGGGGCAGGAGCCGAATCCCGAGCAGATCGCCGAGGCGGTGAATCGCAGGGCGCGGGCATCCTTGGCCGAGGGGGAGACGCTGCACGAGGTGACCCCAAAGGAGGTTTCCGCCGCTCTGGATGCGGTTTTGGAGCCCGTTTCCCTTTTTGACCCCATTTATACCGACGGCGGTGATTCCATTTATCTGATGGATCAGATCTGCGACCACAAAATTTGCGATGAGGGCTGGATCGAAAATCTGGCCTTGGAGGAAGCGGTCAAGGGCTTGGGGGAGAGAGAAAAAACCATATTAAATCTACGGTTCTATCGGGGAAAAACTCAAATGGAGGTCGCAGGGGAGATTGGCATCAGCCAAGCCCAGGTGAGCCGTTTGGAGAAGGGTGCCCTTCATAGAATCAGAAAGCAGATGTAATGAAAAAAAGTAACGTATATATGTTAATGATCGACTGTGCCGTTTTGATAGCGGTGATCGTCTTGAGCGATTTTGCAAGGGCCCGCTTGGCCCCTGCGTCCTCCTCGGAGGGGGAGAGCGTTACCGAAGAGGAGAGGGAGAGTGTCCCCACGGAAGTGCCTGCCACCGAAAATGCCGAAAGCGGAAGGGTTCGCTTTTTTATCGGGGGCGATAATCTGATCCACGAGAACGTGCTGAACGAGGCCAACCGCTTGGCAGGAGGGAGCGGAAGCCGAAGCGGCTACGGAAGCGGCTTTTCCTTTCAGCCACTGTATGGGGATCTTGCCGATACGATCCGAACGGCGGATCTTGCCGTTTGCAATCAAGCCTCCCTGGTGGGCGGAAACGATGCCCCGGGGGCCTTGGCGGGGTATCCCTTGTTCAATTCGCCATCGTCCTTGGCGGAGGATCTTTTGGCCCTCGGCTTTGATGCGGTGAATATCGGCAACAACCATCTGTTGGATTTAGGGGATCACGGCTTGAAGCAATCCCTTTCGGTGTGGAAGGAAAAGGACGTGATCCTCTTGGGCGGCTATGAGAGCGCCGATGAAATGCGGGCGGTGGCCAACAAGATCCATCGGGTGAACGGTATCAAGATCGCCATGCTGTCCTACACTGCTACCACCAACGGCTTGAAATCCAAGGAAAACGCTCCCATCCCGTATTACGGCGACGGGGGCGGTGGCGTATCGCAGGATGTGCTGGATCAAATCGGCCAGTGCCGCCGCAATGCGGATCTGGTGCTCGTTTTCGTCAATTGGGGGAACACCGAAAGCTTTGAGGTGGGAGAGGAGCAAAAGGAGGCGGCGCGGCGATTTGCCGAGGCGGGTGCTGACGTGATCCTCGGCACGGGACCCAAGGTGATCCAAAAAATCGAGCGCATTCTCTCGGCGGATCAAGAAAGAGAGACCCTTTGCGTATATTCCCTGGGAAATTTTATGGGAACCATGCAATATCTGGATAATCTCTTCGGGGGAGCGCTTCTTTTTGAGGCGAAAAAAACAGAGGAGGGCTGCCGCATCGAAAACGTTCTGTTTCAGCCCTTGGTGATCCATTACGATGAAAGGATCTCCTCTTTGGGCGTTTATACCCTGCAAAATTACCCGGAATCCTTATTTTCCCGCCATGGAAGCAACCTGCTCTATGGGAAGGGGCGCTACAGCCGATACTTTGAAATTCTGCAAAGCCTGATTCCGAGAGAATTTTTGCCCGTTTCTCTGCGGGGAAGCAGTTTTTCGTAAATAGTCAAGACCACCGTGCCGGTGGCTTGCTCAGCCCTATAAGGGCATATTACCGGCGGGGCTGAAAGCCCACTGAGACATTTGACACTTGCAAACTCGCCCTACCGCCACAGATGTGGCAACGTTCTTCCGCCTCCCTTGTGTAAAGGGAGGTGGCACGGCTTGCCGTGACGGAGGGATTGTAAAAAATGCTCTCAAACAACCCCTCAGTCAGCTTCGCTGACAGCTCCCCTTACACAGGGGAGCCTTCCGCTGCGGCGGGATTGCGGGGTGGCAAAAGCCTATACTGAACCACCCGCTCAAACTGCCGGTGGTTTTCGGGAACCAAAAAAATCGGCAGAGGAAAAATATCCTCTGCCGATGGCAATTGGGATCCTTTTGTTAAAAAGGGAGGGGATTTACTTTTTCAGGGCGATGGCTTCCTTTGCCTTGGCTACGATAAAGCGAGCGGAAAGACCGAATTCATCGATCAATTCAGCAGCCTTGCCCGATTTGCCGAAGCAATCGTTCACACCCACTCTGAGAACGGGAACGGGGCAGGTCTCAGCCAAAGCCTCGCAAACGGCGCTGCCCAATCCGCCGATGACGTTGTACTCCTCAGCGGTGACGATGCAGCCGGTCTCCTTTGCGGCCTGAGCCAAAATTTCCTTGTCGATGGGCTTAATGGTGTGAATGTTCACGATGGCGGCGGAAATGCCTTCCTTCTCCAATTCCTCCGCAGCCTTGATGGCCTCGGCGGTGCAGATACCGGTGGAAACGATGGTAACGTCCTTACCCTCGCGGAGCTTCATACCCTTGCCGATCTCAAATTCGAAGGTCTCTTCATCGTTGACAACCGGAACGGCAAGTCGCCCGAAGCGCAGGTAAACGGGACCGTCGTAATGAATGGCGGCGTAAACGGCGGCTCTTGCCTCAACGGCATCGCCGGGGTTGATGACGACCATACCGGGGATGGTACGCATAATGGAAATGTCCTCGTTGCACTGGTGGGTGGCACCGTCTTCGCCGACGGTGATACCGGCGTGAGTGGCACCGATTTTCACGTTCAGGTGGGGATAGCCCACGGAGTTACGAACCTGCTCAAAGGCTCTGCCTGCGGCAAACATAGCAAAGGAGCTGGCAAATACGGTCTTTCCGGTGGTGGCAAGACCGGCGGCAACGCTGATCATATTGCCTTCGGCAATGCCGCAGTTGATGAAGCGCTCGGGATAAACCTTTTTAAAGTTAGCGGTTTTGGTGGACTTGGAAAGGTCGGCATCCATAACAACGATGCTTTCGTCTGCGCCGAACTCGGCGAGGGCATCACCGTAAGCTTCTCTGGTGGCGATCTTCTGACCAATTTCATACTTTTTCTGAAGTTTCATAATTCAAATCTCCTTTCCCATCAGTTGAGGGAAGCCAAATAGGCTTCCAGCTCGCTCTTTGCGGTTTCATACTGCTCGGCATTGGGAGCGTTGCCGTGCCAGCCGGCATCGTTCTCCATAAAGGAAACGCCTTTTCCCTTGATACACTTGCAAATGACGGCAAAGGGCTTGTCGCTCTTTTCGGATTCGGCTACAGCCTTTTCGATGGCATCCAGGTCGTGTCCGTCGATCACGGTCACGTTCCAGCCGAAGGCCTTGAACTTCTCGTCAATGGGGGTGGGGTTCATAACCTTGGTAATATCGCCGTCGATCTGCAGACCGTTGAAGTCGATGAAGGCGCAGAGATTGTTCAGCTTGTAGTGAGCGGCGAACATAGCGGCCTCCCAAACCTGGCCCTCCTCCAATTCACCGTCGCCGAGAATGGTGTAAACGCGGTAGGATTTCTTGTCAAGCTTTCCGCTGAGAGCGATGCCGCAAGCGGCGGAAATACCCTGACCCAAGGAGCCGGAGGACATATCCACACCGGGAATGTGCTTCATATCGGGGTGACCCTGCAGAATGCTGTCTTTGTGACGGAAGGTCTTCAAGAGCTCGGTGCTGAAGAAACCGCGATGTGCCAGGGTGGCGTACAAAGCGGGAGCGGTATGACCCTTGGAGAGCACCAAACGGTCGCGGTCAGCATTTTTGGGATCCTGAGGATCGATGTTCATCTTATCGAAATAGAGATAAGAGAGAATATCGGCGATTGAGAGAGAACCGCCGGGATGACCGGAAGATGCACTGAAAATTTCTTCCAGAGCGCCAAGTCGAATTTTGGTGGCGATTTTCTGAAGCTCAACCTTTTTTTGATTTTCCATAGTTTTTCCTCCAAAAAAATATTCTTTATGCCGGATCGTGTTCCAGCTTATATATCAAATCTGCAATGCAACCTTCCCGGTGATGGCAGAGATGAATCGAAGAAATGGCTTTGATCTCATCCAAAGCGTTGGCGGGGCAAGCGGCAACGTCGGCCACCTGCATCATATCGAGATCGTTGAAGAAATCACCCACGCAAATAACCGTGCGATCGGGGTAGAGCTCCTTTAAACGGGCGATCTTTCCGCCCTTGCCCGATCCGATGGGCAAAAGCTCTACCAGCGTTTTGGAAGAGGCAACGGATACGAGAGAAGAAAATTCCATTCGGGAGAAGAATTCGATCATTCTTTGAATGGTATCCTCGTCGGCTACGAAAACGCACTTATGCCATGGGATGTCCATATGAGCGCCCAGATCCTCCTCCAAAATGATGGAAGAAAAGGAAGCGCTTCGCTCTCTCATAAACGGAGAAACGTAGGGGCAAAGAAAGCCTCGAAGAGAGCTGATTCGGAAGCCCACCTCGGGAAAGCTTTGGCGAACCTTTGCCAGAACCGAAAGGAATTCTTCCTTGTCCATTTGCATCTCATCGAAAAATTCACCGGTTCCGTAATCGTACATATAAACGCCGTTGCAGAGAATGGCGGGGCAGGATAAGGTATCGGGCGCCTGGGGGAAGGCGTATTCCAATACGCGAACGTCGCGCCCAGTGGCCAGCGTAAAAAGTCCGCCGTTTTCGTGGAAATAGCGAATGGCCTCCATATTTCGGGGAAGAACCGAGGCCTTCTCTCCGAAAAAGGTTCCGTCCATATCGGAAACGATGAGATAACGGTCAAATATACCCATAAAAATCAGAATTCCTTTCTGAGGAGCTCAAGTGTTTGTTGAAAATAAGGGGGAAGGGGAGCCTCCAGGGTGATCGGCTCTCCGCTGATGGGATGCCGAAAGGAGATGTATTTGGCATGGAGGCACTGACCTGTCAAGCCGAAGCTTTTTCGGCCGGGTGCGTACAACGGATCTGCCAGAACGGGGCAGGAAAGGGAGAGCATATGCACGCGGATCTGATGGGTTCTGCCCGTTTCCAGAATAAGCTCCAAGCGGGAGTAGCCCGCAAAGCTCTCCAGCACGCGAAAATGGGTGATCCCATCCTTGGTTCCCGGGGTACCGGGGGGGTAAAAGGCCATCTTCTTGCGATCCTTTTTGCTCCTGCCGATGGCGAGGTGAACCGTTCCGCTTTCTGCCTGCGGCTTCCCATAGCAAATGGCCTCGTATTTTCGTTCGAAATTGTGGGTCTTGAACATTTCCGTCAGCCCAATGTGGGTTTCGTCATCCTTGGCAACCACCACAAGACCGCTGGTGTCCTTGTCAATGCGGTGAACGATGCCCGGGCGAAGCCTCCCGTTGATACCGGAAAGGGAATCCTTACAATGATACAAAAGAGCGTTCACAAGAGTGCCGCTGTAATTGCCGGGAGCGGGATGAACCACCATCCCCTGAGGCTTGTTGACCACGATCAGGTGATCGTCCTCGTAGAAAACGTCCAAGGGGATGCATTCGGGAACCGCGTCGATCTCTTCATCGGGAGGGATCTCCACCGAGACCCGATCGCCCTCGGAAAGAAGAAAACGCTTCTCGCGAGCCCTTCCGTTCACCGAAACCAGACCCTCCTCGATCAATGCGGCGGCACGGGTGCGGGAAAGGCGTGTGGCACTCGCAAGGAAAGCATCCAGCCGAACGCCGCTCTCCGAAACCGAAAGCTCCTCCGAGGGGTACTGCGATTCACTCATGGCTCTTTTTTTCGCCGAGCTCGACCGATCCACCTGCCTTCGGCGCTTCGGCCCGAGGTGCGGAAACGGATTTCTCTTTTCGGCTCTTTTTGTATTCTCGGTAAAGATCGTAGAAAATATAAAGAAACATCAACGCCGCTCCGACGGTAATGAAGCTGTCCGCAACGTTGAAAATGGGAAATTCAATGAAATCAAAGCGGAGAAAATCCACCACGTATCCGAGATAAACGCGATCGATCATGTTTCCGATTCCGCCTCCGCAGAAAAAGCAGAGTGAAAGGAGAAAAAGGGGATTTTTCTTTTCTTTTCGGGTGTAAAACAGATATCCGACAATTGCCAAAATGGCGGCGGTGGAGACCGTCATAAAGACCCAACGCTGATCTGCGAGAATTCCCCAAGCGGCACCGCGGTTCTCGTTATAGCGAAAGGAAAGAAACCCGTGGATCACGGTATAAGCGGCACCGCCCTCCAAATAGAGGGTAGCAAAATATTTGGATAATTGGTCCAAAATGACGATCAAAACGATAATAACGGTGGGTAACATGTTCCATCCTCATAACAAGGAATAGGCCGCACCATGGCGGCCTCCTTATTCTTCATTCTTTGAAGCGCTGTTCAGCGTTTTTTCGGGTGCGGGATTTGCCGTTTCGCCGACGATATCGGCCTTTGCCTGATCCAGGGCGGCCTCTTCCTTTCCGTCGTCGGTGCGGGGAATGTGATTCAGATCCATTGCCTGAATGGATTCGATGTGCTGCATATAGTGCCCGCAGAGACTGTTACGGAATTCGATGGCCATTTTCCTTAAGGTGAGAATGTTGTTCTTTTCCGCCTCAACCCGATCCTTCGTCTCTTGAACGATGGCCTCGCACCGAGCCTTCAATTCCTCTTCCTTGGCGGCGGCCTCCTTGTTGGCGTTGTTAACAATGGCCTCTCCCAGCTTTTGTGCCTTTAAAATGGCGGAGCGGATGGATTCCTCTTCGCCGCTGAGCTCGGAATATTTGGCTTGGAGCTTATTGAGCTTTTGCTCCAATTCCAAGGAGGTCTTATAGGCCTCGGTATATTTTTCGATGAGAAAATCGAAATATTGATCCACGTCCGCAGGGTTATAGCCCCGAACGGCACGGGAAAAGGTTTTATTTTTCAGTTCGTGGGGAGCAATCATGGTTTTCCTCTCAAAATTAAATATAAACTGCCGGAAGCATCATTGCGATCATATTGATGAGGAGCAAAACGACCATAAAGGAAAGGTCAATGGGCAGCTCAGAAAAAAACTGAAAGCGGTCTAAAAAATTTCGAACAGGAAGAATGATTGGCTCCGTTACCGAAAAAAGAAACCGCTGTAGGGGAGAGTCATCATCAAAGGGCAGCCAGGAAAGGAGCGCACGGCCGATCAAAAGAAGCTGAAGTACAGCCAGAAAGAGCCGAACGGCGGAAACAAGAAAATAAACGAAAAGATTCAAGGTGAATTATTCTTTCGTGAATGCGGCCACGGTGGAAGCGGACAGCTTTTCTCCGGTGAGCTCAACGTTGCTGGGGGTTACCACGTAGGTATTGCTGGCAACCTTTCTCAGGTCACCGTTGATGGCGTAGGCCACGCCGTTCAAGAAATCAATGAGTCTGCGGGCAGTTTCCTTGTTGGTATCCTCAAGGTTTAAGAGAATGGTCTTTCTGTCTACCAGATAATCGGCGATCTGAGTAACGGTCTCCAATTTCTCGGGCTTTACCACGATCATTTCAATGGCGGAGCCGCTGGTAATGCCAACGCCGGAGCCCATTTGAGTGGCAGTAATACCGGAATCGTTTTCTTCGGGGTCGTAGAAGTTTTCGTTTTCCGCATCCTCGGTATAGTTATTTTCGTAGCCGTTTTGTTCCTCGTTGTCACCGTAAAGAAAATTGTTAAAGATCTTTTTGATTCCCATATGATTATTCCTCCAAATTAAAATCTTAATAATTCCTTGCACCGAAAGCCGCTGTTCCGATGCGAACGAGAGTGGATCCGCTTTCAACGGCGATCTCATAGTCCGAGGACATTCCGATGGAAAGCACACCCATACAGATATTATCTATTTTTTTTCGCGATATGTCAATATATAAATTCATAATTTTTTGAAAATATTGTTTTTGTGTCGAAATATTCTCCAAAACAGGGGGGATGGCCATCAATCCGCATAGGCGAAGGTTCTCAAATTTTGCCAATTCCCGAATAAATTCCTCCGCTTCCTCGGCGCGGACACCGGATTTGGATGCTTCGTTTCCGATGTTGACCTCGCAAAGAACGTCCATCACCTTCCCGTGCTTTTTGGCTTGACGGTCGATTTCCTTGGCCAAGGAAAGACGGTCCACCGAATGGATCAGATCCACCTTGTCAATGATGTATTTGACTTTATTGGTTTGAAGAGCGCCGATAAAGTGAAGACGGATCCCGTCTTTTTGAATGAAGTCATATTTTTCCAAAAGCTCCTGCACACGGTTTTCCCCGATGTGCTTGACCCCTAATGAAATCGCAAAATTGATCTCCTCGGGTGTTCTTGTTTTGGTGGCTAAAAGCAAATCGGCCTTCTGCCCGTAGGGGCTTTTTTGTTCCGCGATGGCAATTTTCTTCCGAATTTCGCCGATGCTTCGCTCAATGGCGGCTCTTTTCTCGGGCGAGAGGCTCTCGTTTGCGTCAATCAAGGATTTTTCCAACGTATAAGTCCTTTCCTTCCGTAATGATGCGATCGTAGCGGGATAAATAAAGCTTGTAATTGGGGTCGGTTGATTCCTTTTCCAAGCAGATGTATTTGGATTCCGTGGAATGAATGATCTCAACCCGCTTGAAATCCACCACCGATCCGGTGACAACGAAAACACCCTGAACACCGTCTGCCATACGCAAAGCGGAGCGGGGGATCTCAATCCCCTTAACGGTCTCTTTGGTCACCCGAACGGTCTGCTGACGGGTGTAATCGAAATCCTGGGGAAATTCCTCTACCGAAAACACCAGAACCGCCGTGTCCCGATCCGTCTGGGTAACGATCTTATCCAGCCTTGCGCGGATTTCGTGATGGGGGGAATACAAAAAGGAAAGGGGGTATTTTAGACCCACAAGAAAATCGGCGGCATCCTTTTGGGAAACCTCGCATAAGGTATACCAGTGAAAATCCGTGGAGATTTTTCCGATGGCATAGGATCCGTAATCCGCGGGAGAAAGAGAAATGAGCTCGTGAAAGGAATCCACGGTGAGGTTTTCCATCGCAGCCGGGGTAAAATTCAATTCGTATCCGTCCAAAAGGGTAGAAAAAAAGCCGGGAGTTGGGGTATATACCGAGCAAAGAGGATTCTTCAAGGTGGAGGTCAGCTGCTTCTTTTCCGCCTCCAGAGATGCGATCTGCGCATCGAAATTGCTGGCGTTGGTGGTGATCAATTGGCGCTTATTCAGGTTTTGCAGAAGCGATTCCTTGTTTTGATTGATCATATACAGATCGTTGTTCTCCATACAAATGCGGCTGTCAATGAGGTACTGATAGATCTTGGAATCGATCTTGGAAATATCCGTGATCAGATAATTGGTCTCAACGGAGGAGCTCTTCAGAATTTCGATTTTTTTGTTGATCTGATCGATCCGATTCTGAATGGCCACGCCCGCCGAATCGGCAAATACCGTGGCTACCAGCTGATTGGTGCCGAGCTTTTGAGCCTCTCTGACCGAATAGGTGAGCACACCGCTCTGAGCGGCGTATAAGATCTTTTCGTTTTTCACCAGGTATCCGACGGATTCTACAGTAATATCCGTATCCTGCGCCACGGCATATTGGTATACCACGTCACTGGTGAGGGTGGAAACCAGCTGAATCAGAATATAGAGAATCACAAAAACGGAGAAAAAGAATATCCCTAAGCGAGTCAGTAATTTTTTTGCATTCATATTATCCTTCCAAAAATCGGTTTACCGTCTCCAGAACGGTTTTGACGGGATCGGGGTCCCGATCCATTTCGATCGGAACCGCGTCGGTATAGCGCTTGAACCAGGTGATCTGGCGCTTGGCGTACTGGCGGGTTCTCAGCTTTAAGGTTTCCGCGCATTCCTCCAGGGATTTTTCGTGTTGGAGGAAGGGAAGCATTTCCTTGTAGCAAATGGCCTGGGAGGCAGTGGGGGAGGAGAGAATGCCCTCCTTCACCAGGGCGGCGGTTTCCCGAACCAGCCCCTCTCGGATCATCTGATCCACTCGGAGGTTGATGCGAGCGTACAAAAGGCTTCGATCGGAAAACGTCAAATGGAATTTGCAGAATTCAAAATCGGTATCGGGATTTTTGCTTTCCGCACGAAAAGCGGAGATGGTTTTTCCCGTGGAATAATAAACCTCCAATGCGCGAAGGATCCGTTTGGTATCCCTCAGATGAAGCTTTGCGGCAGCCTCGGGATCAATCTTCTGCAAGAGCTCGAGAAGCTCACGGTTCTCACCGTTTTCGGCTCTTGCCGTAAGGGAAGCACGAACGGCGGGATCAATCTTGAATTCACCGAAATCGGTTCCGTAAAACAAAGCGTCAAAATACATGCCCGTTCCACCCACCACAATGGGAACGAAACCCTTTTCGTGGACGGATCGGATCCGCTCTTCCGCCATTCTCTTGTAATCGTATACCGAAAAAGGCGTATCGGGAGAAACAACGTCGATCATTTCGTGGGGAACCAGCTCCATTTCCTCCCGAGAGGGCTTGGCGGTTCCGATATCCATTTTTTGATAGATCTGCATGGAATCGGCCGAAATGACGGCACCGCCGATCTTTCTTGCCAGCGAAAGAGCCAGGGAGGATTTTCCCGATGCCGTGGGCCCGAAAACGGCAATGCACTTCATAATATCAGCATCGCATCGCCGAAGGAAAAGAAGCGATAGCGCTCCTTCACCGCGTGACGGTACGCCTCCATGGTGTTTTCATATCCCAAAAGGGCGGAAACCAACATAATCAGAGTGCTTTCGGGCAAATGAAAATTGGTGATCAGAGAATCTACCATTCGGAATCGGTAGCCGGGATAAATAAAAATGTCGGTGTTGCAATTGTTGCGAACAAGGTCGCCCTTTTCGTCAAAGGCACTTTCCAGCGTTCGGCAGGAGGTGGTACCCACAGCAACGATTCTGCGCCCCTCTTTTTTTGCGGCGGAAAGAACTCGTGCACTTTCCTCGGGAACGGAGAAATACTCGGAGTGCATCAGATGCTTTAAAATGTCATCCTCCTTGACGGGGCGAAAGGTTCCGATCCCCACGTGCAGGATCACGGGAACCACCTGCACCCCCTTTTCCTTCAAGGCCGAAAGAACCTCTTCGGTAAAGTGAAGCCCTGCGGTGGGGGCGGCGGCAGATCCGTCCACCTTGGCGTAAACGGTTTGGTAACGGTTTTTGTCCTCCAGCTTTTCGGTAATGTAGGGAGGCAGGGGCATATTTCCGATCCTGTCCAGAATTTCCATAAAGGGGATGGCGGGGTCGTGATGAAAGCGGATCAGGCGGTTTCCGTTTTCCTCCACCGAGAGGATCTCGGCCTCGCAGATACCGCCTTCCAAAACAAATCGTTTGCCGGGCTTTGCCTTTTTTCCGGGTTTTACCATACAGTACCAGTGATCCAGCGATTTTTCGGACAGCAGAAGGATCTCAAGGTCGGAGCCGGTGTGAATATCCTTGGCAAACAGTCTTGCGGGGATTACCTTGGATTGATTGACCACCAAAACGTCGCCCTCATTTAAATAAGAGGGGAGATCAAAAAAGTGTCGATCGCATTGACCGCCCTTTCGGTCTACGACCAAAAGCCGCGAGGAATCCCGCGGTGTGGCAGGGCTTTGGGCGATCAACTCCTTGGGGAGATCGTAGTAATAGGAGGATTTTTTCAGAAGACGGTCCCCGTTCATAAGGAAGCTCCAAACAAAAAAGATTTGACATCATAAGAGAAAAATGATATGATATCCGTATACGTATTCAGTATATAACAAAATGAGAGAAATTTCAAGTCAATTTTTCTCTGTCTTTCTTTTAATTTTCAGGAGGGATCGATATGATTCGAATTTTGCTTTCGGGCTGCGGCGGAAGAATGGGAAAGGTTGTGGCGGAGCTTTGCCGTCAGAGAGAGGATCTTTGTATCTGTGCGGGAGTGGATCCCATTTTGCCTCACCTGGATTTTCCCGTTTACGCCAAATACGCCGAGGTTCGTGAAGAGGTTGACGTGATCATCGATTTTTCGTTTCACAGCGCCGTCGTCGATTTGCTTGATTATGCGGTGGGCGCAGGTGTGCCTGTCGTTATTGCCACCACGGGATTTACCGAGGAGGAGCTTGCACTCATCGATCGTGCTTCCCAAAAGATCCCCGTATTCCGCTCTGCCAATATGTCTTTGGGGGTTAATTTGGTTTGTCAGCTCGCCAAGCAGGCCGCCAGGTTTCTGCCCGATTTTGACATTGAGATCATCGAAATGCACCACAATCAAAAGGTGGATGCCCCCAGCGGCACCGCACTGATGATTGCCGATGAGATCGCCTCCGTTTTGCCCGAAAAGGCGGAATACGTTCACGGAAGAAGCGGAATCTGCGGAAAGCGCACCCGAAACGAGATTGGGATCCACGCCATCCGCGGCGGCACCATCGTCGGGGAACACGAGGTGCTTTTCTCGGGCTATAACGAAAAGGTCGTGATCTCCCATTCCGCCGCCTCCCGTGAGATCCTGGCCAACGGTGCTGTTTGTGCGGCGTTGTTTTTGCGGGAGCAGGCACCCGGAAAATACTCTATGAAGGATATATTTTCGTAAATGAATCATTTTGCGAAGACCCGTGCTCGGTAAGCCTTTTGGTTTTCCGAGTGCGGGATTTTTTTGTCGAAAATCTTGACAAAGCTCTGTGGTCTCACTATAATTAGTTAAGTAACGAATTAATTGTTGAGGAGTGTCAGTTGAATGAAGCAGAATATAACCTTGATGAAAGCGCTGTCCAAAACGTTTCGACATTGGGAAATCCATATGAAAAAATGTGCCATGGAGGTGGGAATACCGGATTCCTACCGTATGATCCTGATGTTCCTGAGCCGCCATCCCGGTGCCAATCAGATGATGATTGCGGATTTTGCGGATCGATCCCGTGCTTCGGTGAATCAAAACGTCAAAAAAATGATTGAGGATGATTACATCCGAAAGGAAGCGGATGAAAAGGATCAACGCTATACCAAGCTGTATCTGACCGAGAAGGGAATTGAAAAAGCCGAGCGCCTGCGGGCGAGGCTTTCCCGATCCGATGCGCGCATCACGGATTTGGTCGGCAGTGCCAAGGAGCAGGAGATCATTGCACTTTTGGAATTGATTCGAAACGGATTAAAGGAGGAACAGTAATGCTGAAATACCTGAAAAAGTACTGGTTTTTTTGTGTTTTAGCGGCCCTTTTGATGGTGGGAGAGGTCTCTATGGATCTGCTCCAGCCCGATCTTATGGCCGAAATCGTGGATGAGGGCGTCTTAAAGAGTGACGTGGGATTAATCGTCAGAGTCGGAATCCGAATGATCCTTTTCGTCCTTTTGGGTGGCCTGTTCGGCGTTTTGTGCGGCGTTTTTGCCAATCTCGCGGCACAGCAATTCGGGAACGATCTGAGAAAGGAATTGTTCTCCAAGGTGATGCATCTTTCTTTTCAGCAGACCGATCGCTTTTCCACGGGTTCTCTTGTGACCCGCCTTACCAACGACGTTACCCAGGTTCAGCATATGGTGATGATGTCGGTCAGAGGTCTTGTGCGGAATACGGTTATGTTTCTCGGCGGCATCGTGATGCTGTATTTTCAGTCGCCCCGCTTCGCCTTGGTGGCGGCCTGCGCTTTCCCCTTTGTCATCATTTTCGTTACCTTCTTTCTGCGCAAGGCATCGCCCTTGTTTGCGGTGGTTCAGAAAAAATTGGATGGGGTCAATCACGTGATGCAGGAGGACGTGGCGGGTGCCCGAGTGGTAAAGGCGTACGTAAAAGAGGAGCACGAATTGAACCGCTTTGACCGCGCCAATGAGGAGCTTTGCTCGACCAATCTTCGGGTTCAAACCATTCTGGCCTTTATGGGTCCCTGCATGAACATCGTTTTGAATACCTGCGTGATTTTGGTGATCGTTCTCGGCGGTATCTCCATCAAAGAGGGAAGCGAAATGAAGCCGGGTCAAATTATGGCGGCCATCACTTATCTGGCTCAAATTCTGCACGGCGTAACCTTTATGGCCAATATCTTTCAGATCTTCACCCGTGCCAAGGCCTCGGTGGATCGAATCAACGAGGTTCTTCGCTGTCCCGTGGTCATTTCCGACGGAAAGGGTGAAACCGAAGCGATCAAGGGGAAGGTGGAGTTTAAAAACGTTTCCTTTGCTTACCCCAATTCGCCCTCCAATCTTGTTTTGAATGACGTCAGCTTTACGGTGAATGCCGGTGAAACCCTCGGAATCATCGGTGCGACGGGAAGCGGCAAATCCACTCTGATCAATCTGATCCCCCGCTTTTACGATGCCGAAAAGGGTCAGGTTCTGATTGACGGGATCGACGTGAAGGAATTCACTCTGAATTCCCTCCGCGGTCAGGTAGCGGTGGTACTGCAAAAGGCAGAGTTGTATTCCCGCTCCGTGGAGGCCAACATCCGATGGGGTGATGACAAGGCGGATCCGTGGGCCATTAAGAGCGCCGCTGAAATTGCTCAGGCGGATGATTTCATTTGTGATACCGAGTTCGGCTACCATACCATGGTAACGGAAGGCGGCCATTCTCTTTCGGGCGGCCAGAAGCAGAGAATTTCGCTGTCCCGTGCCGTTCTGAAAAACAGCAAAATTATGATTTTGGATGATTCCACCAGTGCCTTGGATCTGAAGACCGAGGCGGCCTTCTTCGGTGCCTTAAACCGTAATTTCCCCGATACCACCAAGATCATTATTGCACAGCGCATTGCCTCCATCAAAAATGCCGATCGCATTTTGGTTTTGGAGCATGGCTCCGTTGCTTCGATGGGTACCCACGAGGAATTGATGAAGGCGTCCGATCTGTACCGCGAAATCTATCATTCTCAGTTGAAGGAAGGAGGGGAAGGCAATGCGTGATTCTATGAAAAATCTTCCCTTAGGCTTCGAAAAGGGAACCGATTCCACAGAAGCCAGATTCAAGGCCTCTTCGCCCCAAGCTGGCCCCGGCGGCGGATTCAGACCCGGCGGCAGAGGCGGTCCGGGCAGAGGAATGGGTCAGGCGGTGGAAAAGGCCGCAAACGTCAAAAAGACCCTGTTCCGTCTTCTTCACTATTTCAAAGCGGCCAAAAAGCTTTTGATCCCTCTGTTTCTTTCGGTGGTTTTGGTGACTCTCGCTGCTCTCTTTGCACCCAATCTTCAAGGTGATGCCATTGACCATATTGACAATCATCGCTGGGATGATTTGATCGGCTGCTTGATCTTTTTGGGAATTGCGTATCTTGTCAATATTGTTTTTTCTCTGTGCCAGTCTCTTTTGGCGGCCAATCTCAGCCAGTTTATTGTAAAGAGAATGCGCCACGATCTGTTCAAAAAGATCGATAATCTTTCTATTAAGTATCTGGATACCCATTCCAACGGCGATATTATGAGCCGTATGACCAATGATATCGAAAATGTGTCCAATACCATCTCCCACAGCCTCGGCTCCTTGGTCTCGGGTGTTTTAACCGTTGTCGGCACCGTTGCCATTATGTTCTATCATTGCTGGCAGCTGACCCTGATTACCATGTTCACCGTGATCCTGACCATCGTGGTTACCAAATATATGTCGGGGGTAATGAGAAAGGTCTATCGGAAGCGTTCGAAAATGCTTGGTATGCTCAACGGCCATTCCGAGGAAATGATCACGGGATACCGCTCCATCGTGGCCTATTGCAAGGAGGACGACGTCATTCGTGAATTCAACGAAACCTCCGATGAACTGACCAAGGTCAGCATCACGGCTGAGATCCTCGGAGGTTCTATGGGCCCGATTATGAACTGTATTTCCAATATCAGCTTTGTGATCGTGGCGGCCTTCGGCGGCTTCTTTGCTTTCCACAATCTGATCTCCATCGGTACCATTTCCAAATTTATCATCTACGCCAAGCAGTTCTCCCGCCCCATCAACGAGATCGCTCAGCTTTACGGCACCATTCAGACCGCCATTGCCGGTGCGGAGCGTGTCTTTGCCTTAATGGACGAGCCCGACGAGGATAACAGCGGAAGCGTTTGTATGGATCGGGTGAAAGGAGAGGTGGAGTTTAAAAACGTCAACTTCTCCTACGTTCCCGAAAAGAGAGTGCTCCACGATTTCAATCTGAAGGTCAAGCCGGGACAGAAGATCGCCTTGGTTGGCGCCACGGGAAGCGGAAAAACAACGGTGGTTAATCTTCTGATGCGATTTTATCCCGTGGATTCGGGTGAAATTCTGGTGGACGGCGTGAATATCTGGGATATCAAGCGTGATGAATTGCGAAAGAACATTGCCATCGTGCTTCAGGATACCGTGCTCTTTTCCGATACCATTGAAAATAACATTAAGTATGCCAATCCCGGGGCAGCGGATGAGGAAATGATCTATGCCGCCGAAATGAGCAATTCCGCCTACTTTATCGACCATCTTCCCGACGGCTACAAGACCTATTTGGCCTCGGCGGGTGCGGGGCTCTCCCAGGGACAAAGACAGCTTCTTGCCATTGCCAGAGCGGTTTTGGCCGATCCGAAAATTTTGATTCTGGATGAAGCCACCTCCTCCGTGGATACCCGCACTGAGAAAAACATTCAGGATGCTATGGTGAAATTGATGAAGAACCGAACCAGCCTGATCATTGCCCATCGCCTTTCCACCATTCGCGATGCCGACCGCATTGTGGTGATGGATCACGGCAGAGTGGTGGAAATCGGAAACCACGAAGAGCTTTTGTCCTTGAAGGGCAGATATTTCGAGCTTTACAACACTCAGTTCTCGGGAAATAAAACCTGATCCTGCCGTTGTAAGCCAAAAGTAAAACCAATTTATCGCTTGCCTCAGAGGAAACGCTAAGGCTCATTGCCGAGGGCAAGCTGGATACCGAGCCGCTGATCACGCACAGCTATCCGCTCGCAAAGATCGACGAGGCGTATGATCTTTTTGAAAATAGGCGAGACGGAGTGATTAAGGTCGCAGTGGAGTGTGGCATTTAATCGCTAAAAAATGAAATTTGGAGGTGTGTGTCATATGGACATCATCGAACATTACGATTTGTTGATTGATGAAGGTAACGATCCTTTTCGTGATCCGCCTATTTTGCAAGAATATATGTCTCAATGGGACGGCGAACGATTTGTAGAAGCCTTGGAGCTTGCGGGAAACAAAAAGGTTCTTGAGATTGGAATTGGCACAGGAAGAATCGCCGTTCAGGTTGCCCCGCTTTGCATGGCCCTCACCGGGATCGATATTTCTCCGAAAACCATCGAGCGAGCCAAAGAAAACTTAAAAGCGTGCAAAAACGTTTCTTTTGTATGTGCTGATTTCGGTGACTATCAATTTTCCGGGACATTCGACGTGATATATTCATCCCTCACGATGATGCATTTCAGAGACAAAAAACAGGTTGTTACGAAAATTGATACGTTGTTGAACAAAGGCGGTATCTTTTGTGTGTCCATAGACAAGAATCAAAGCGAATACATTGATATGGGGACACGCCGAGTCAGGGTATATCCTGATACGCTTGATCATATGAAATCGCTGATCGAGGAAACCGAAATGTCTGTTGCAACGGTGTTTGAAACCGATCGTGCATATGGAATCGTCAGCAAAAAATGATCGAAGCAATCCCAAATTGACAGAGAGCGAATGGGTTTTAAAAGACGACCGATTCTTTTAGCAAAATCAGCTGAAACCTCTGTTTTCTCATCTCAAAAAATAAAAAATATGCACCCAAAAGTCAGCTGACTCTTGGGTGCATCGCTTTTTTGGAGATTATCGCTTACAGAGCGTTTACCGTTCTGTCGTCAATGATCAATTCTCTGACAGCGTTTTCACTCTGAGCGGCAGGGGCGGCGGGAGCGGCAGCTTCTGCCTTGGGGCCGCCGTTGTTTCTTTCCTCAAGGAATTTGGAGGCTACCTGAGGGAAGAGGGCATAGGAGAGAACGTCCTCCTCGCACTTGGCAAGGTCACCGGCTTCGGCGGTGTACTTCTCAAGCTCGGGAGCAAGAAGGTCGGCGGGACGGCAGGTGATCACCTCGTCGTTGCCGATGGCTTTCTTGCGAACCTCTTCGTTCACGGGAGCGGGAAGCTGACCGTATTCACCGCGAAGCAAGCCCTTGGTCTCCTTGGTAATCATCTTATAGCGCTCGCCGCAGAGCACGTTCAAAACGGCCTGAGTACCAACGATCTGGCTGGTGGGGGTAACCAAGGGAGGATATCCGCAATCCTTACGAACGCGGGGAATCTCAGCCAAAACGTCGTAGTACTTATCCTCGGCATTCTGCTGTTTCAACTGAGACAGCAGGTTGGAGAGCATTCCGCCGGGAACCTGATACAGAAGGGTCTTGGTATCTACGTTCAAGACCTTGGGATCCAGGATCTTCTCGGCCTTCATCTTATCGGCAATGCCGCGGAAATGAGCGGCGGCCTGAGCCATCAACTCAAGATCCAAGCCGGTGTCGCGCTCGGTGCCCTTCAAAGTAGCAACCAAGGCTTCGGTTGCGGGCTGAGAGGTACCGTTGGCAAGAGGAGACAGAGCACAGTCCACAATATCAACTCCGGCCTGAGCGGCCATCAGGTTGGTCATATCACCGGTACCGGTGGTGTTGTGGGTGTGCAAATGGATGGGGCAGGAGACCGCGCCCTTAATGGCCTTCACCAGGGAATAGGCATCATAAGGGAGAAGAAGGTTTGCCATATCCTTGATACAGATCACGTCGGCGCCCATTTCCTCGATCTTCTTGGAAAGGGTCACGAAGTATTCCTGATTGTGAACGGGGCTGGTGGTGTAGCTGATGGCAACCTCACAAATACCGCCGTAATTCTTAACGGCATCCACAGCCTTTTTCAGGTTTCTGGTATCGTTGAGAGCATCGAAAACACGAACGACGTCAATACCGTTTTCGATGGATTTGCGAACGAAGGCATCCACCACGTCATCGGCATAGTGCTTGTAGCCGAGAATGTTCTGTCCGCGGAAGAGCATTTGAAGCTTGGTGTTGGGAAGAGCCTTTTTCAGGGTGCGAAGTCTCTCCCAGGGATCCTCGTGCAGGAAGCGCATGCAGGAATCGAAGGTGGCGCCGCCCCAGCACTCCAAGGACCAATAGCCGATCTTATCCAGAATCTCACAAGCGGGGAGCATATCCTCCAGCTTCATTCTGGTAGCGGCCTGAGACTGGTGTGCATCACGGAGAATGGTATCCGTAATGAATAATTTCTTTTCAGACATAACGAACTCCTTTTTAACCGAAGAGGGCGATCAAAACACCGGCTGCAATTGCGGAGCCGATTACACCGGCAACGTTGGGACCCATTGCGTGCATCAAAAGGAAGTTGGAAGGGTTCTCCTTCTGTCCAACGCTCTGAGAAACGCGAGCCGCCATGGGAACGGCGGAAACACCGGCAGAGCCGATCAAGGGATTGATCTTCTTCTTCAAGAATAGATTCATAAATTTGGCGAGTAAAACACCGGCACCGGTACCAAAGCTGAAGGCAACGATACCCATTGCCAAAATGCCGAGGGTTTGCCAGTTCAGGAAGGCTTTGGCAGTGGCGGTAGCACCTACGGAAATGCCGAGGAAAATGGTAACGATGTTCATCAATTCGTTCTGAGCGGTCTTGGCGATACGATCCACGACGCCGCTTTCACGCATCAGGTTACCCAGCATCAAGCAGCCCACCAAGGGGGTGGCAGAGGGAACCAGGAAGGCTACGAATACCGTAACGGCGATGGGGAAGATCATCTTCTCGCGCTTGCTGACCGTGCGCAGTCCCTCCATGGTGATCTGGCGCTCCTTCTTGGTGGTCAAAAGCTTCATGATCGGAGGCTGAATGAAGGGAACCAGAGCCATATAGGAATAAGCGGCAACTGCAATGGGCCCCAAAAGCTCGGGAGCGAGCTTAGAGGTTACGTAGATGGCGGTAGGACCGTCAGCACCACCGATGATACCGATGGAGGAAGCTTCCAAGGGAGAAAAGCCGAGGGTGGTGGCGCCCAAATAGGTAATGAAAATACCGAACTGAGCGGCGGCACCCAAAAGAAGGCTCTTGGGATTGGCAATGAGCGGACCGAAATCGGTCATGGCACCGATTCCAAGGAAGATCAGACAGGGATAAATGCCCAATTTGATTCCGAGGTAAAGATAGTCCAAAAGCCCGGCCGAGCCGAGAGCGAACAGATCCCAGTGAACGTGACCCTCCGCAAAATATTCGGGATGGTACATTTCCGCACCGGGAAGATTGGTCAAAAGCATACCGAAAGCGATGGGGAGAAGAAGCAGGGGTTCGAATTTCTTTACAATCGCCAGATACATCAAGAGGAAGGAAATGGCGAGCATAGCAAGCACCTTCCAATTCTGCGCCAGCAAGGAAAAACCGGTTTGCTTCAGAAAATCCACGATCACTTCCGTGTATACCGAGCCGCTGTTTCCGCTGTCAACGGGATCGGAAGCGGCAAATACACATACCGACAGCGAGGAAACAACAAGCAGAACAGATAAAAGGATCAGGAAAAACTTCTTCATAATCGTTTGCCTTATGCGATGGTGCAAAGAAGAGCACCGGATTCGACGGTTGCACCCTTGGCAACGGCTACAGCACCGATCACACCGTCGGCGGGAGCCATAATTTCATTTTCCATTTTCATTGCTTCCAGAATGAAAAGGACGTCGCCCTTCTTAACGTTCTGACCAGCGGAAACGTTTACGGCCAGAATGGTTCCAGGCATGGGAGCCTTAATGCTTTCGCCGCCTGCGGGAGCAGCAGCGGGAGCGGGAGCGGCTGCAGGAGCGGCTGCGGGGGCTGCAGCGGGAGCGGGAGCTGCAGCAGCGGCTGCATCAATCAGTTCAATCTCTACCTCGTAGGCAGTTCCGTTTACACTTACACGATACTTTTTCATTGGTTTAATCTCCTTCTGATGTTAAATTTTTTTGATGGAAACAATACGGATGGCATTGGTGTCAACACCGCATTCTTCCGCAATGGCTACGCCGATGGCGGCAATGATTTCCTGACGGTTGACGGAACCGGTTGCAACAGCAGCCGCGGCGGGAGCAGCGGGAGCGGGTGCGGGAGCGGGAGCCGAGCCGACAGAGTTTTGTTTTTGCTGGTCAATAGAACAGATAGCGCCGAGAATCTTGCAAAGCAGAATGATGCAGATCAATCCGATAAACACGGTTCCCATGCCCATCACGATTACAAACCAACTGGGAATGCTCATAGATATATCCTCCTTGAAAAAATTCAAACTAATTCTACAACAAATGTCAAGTTATTTCAAGCAAAAATTAACATTTAACATTTATTTAACAATTTTCACCGTCGCTTCGATTTTTTTGATTTTTTCAGGGATTTTTCCTTCGGATTCTCGAAAAAATATTGAAAAAAAGTTTCTCTTGTGCTATAATCAACCAAATATATCTTCGTAGGTGCAAAAAATGAAAAAAATTCAATTGTCATACAGCGAAAGAGAGGAGCTTTGTGCTCTTTTGTTTCCCGAGGTTCGGGAAAGCTGTGAAGAGATCGAGGCTCGCTTTCCTCCCCGTGATCTGAAGGAGGGCGCCGTGGTTTCCCGTATGGCCCCCAGCCCGACGGGATTCGTTCATTTGGGAAATCTTGTGCAGGGGCTGACCTCCGAAAGAATGTGCCATCAGTCTGAGGGCGTCTTGTTCTTGCGTGTGGAGGATACCGATGCCAAACGAGAGGTACCCGGAGCCATTGAAACTCTGATCCAAACCCTGGCGCATTACGGCATCTCCTTTGATGAGGGTGCTACCCTTGAGGGAGACTTTGGTCACTACGGCCCCTACCGCCAGAGAGCCCGTAAGGATCTGTATCACGTTTTTGCCAAAAAGCTTTTGCTGGAGGGGCTTGCTTATCCCTGCTTCTGTACGGAGGAGGAGCTCTCCGATATTCACAACCGCCAGGAGCAGAATAAAGAAAACTTTGGTTATTACGGGAAGTGGGCCGTCTGGAGAGATGCTCCCATGGCTGAAATTCGAAAGGCCTTGGATGAGGGGTTTCCTTGGGTTTTGCGCATCCGCTCCACCGGCTCGATTGAAAACAAAATCGCCTTTACCGATCTGATCAAGGGAAAAATGGAGTTGACCGAAAACGATATTGACCACGTTTTGCTCAAGTCCGACGGGATCCCAACCTATCATTTTGCCCATGCGGTGGACGACCATCTGATGCATACCACCCACGTGGTTCGGGGCGATGAGTGGCTTCCTTCCTTGCCCTTCCATCTGCAGCTGTTCCGCGCGCTGGGCTTTCGGGTTCCCAAATACCTGCACATCGGCCCCTTGATGAAGATGGACGGAACCAGCAAAAGAAAGCTTTCCAAGCGCCGCGATCCCGAATTGGCGCTGACCTATTATAAGGCAGAGGGCTTTCCCATTCGCTCGGTGTACGAATATATCCTCACCATCCTCAATTCCAATTTTGAGGATTGGAGGAGAGCCAATCCGAATCTTCCCGCAAGCGAATTTCCGTTCTCTTATAAGAAAATGAATCCTGCAGGCTCACTTTTTGAGTATATGAAATTGGTGGACGTTTCCAAAAACGTTATCAGCAAAATGACCGCCCGGGAGGTTTACGAGGAGATTTGCGCCTGGACCGAGGAATTCGATCCCGAGCTTTTCGCCCTTTTGAAGGCGGATCCCGAAAAGGCCCTTGCCATTCTCTCCATCGGAAGAGGAGGGCAGAAGCCTCGCAAGGATCTGGGTACCTGGAGCGAGGTGCGCTCCTATCTGAGCTTTTTCTACCGTCCCTTGTTCGTCTCGGAGGAGGCAATGCCCAGTCACGTTTCCCGCGAGGATACGGCGGCTGTTCTGAACGCATACCGAGCCCTTTACTGTGAGGGGGACGATGCGGACACTTGGTTCCAAAAGATCACGGATCTTGCCGTTTCTCTTGGGTTTGCGGCAAAGCCCAAGGAATACAAAGCCTCCCCCGAATCCTTTAAGGGCCACGTGGGCGACGTGAGTATGGTTCTGCGCATTGCCGTTACCGGCAAGAGCGCTTCCCCCGATCTGTATTCGGTTATGAAAATTCTCGGAAAGGAAGAGGTTTTGAGCCGCTTGGATCAAGCGCTTTCGAAGCTTTGATGGAAGGAGTAAAACGTAATGGAAGAGAATAAAACGACAAATTTTTTACAGGAGATCATCGAAAAGGATCTGAAGGAAGGGGTCATTGACCGCCTGCATACCCGATTCCCGCCGGAGCCCAACGGCTATCTGCATATCGGCAGTGCCAAGGCCATATATATCAACGCCATGCTTGCCAAGCAATACGGCGGTCTTTTCAATCTCCGTTACGATGATACCAACCCCATGAAAGAGGACGATGAATACGTGCAGAGCATCTATCGGGATCTTCTTTGGCTTGGGGCAGAGCCCACAGGCGGTGTTTATTACGGCTCCGATTATTTTGAGAGTTGCTATGAGTTTGCCGTTCAGTTGATCCGTCAAGGAGATGCATACGTTTGCGATCTTAGCGCCGATGAAATGAGAGAGTTCCGCGGAACCCTCACCGAGCCGGGAAAGAACAGCCCCTACCGTGATCGCAGTGTGGAAGAGAATCTTGAGCTTTTTGAAAAAATGAAAAACGGCGAGTTTGAGGACGGAGCTTGTACCCTGCGTGCCAAAATCGATATGGCCTCTCCCAATATGAATATGCGTGACCCCGCCATTTACCGCATTTCCCGCGCTCACCATCACCGTCAGGGAGATCAGTGGTGTATTTATCCGCTGTATGATTTTGCTCATCCGATTCAGGATGCATTGGAGGGAATCACCCACTCCATGTGCTCCATCGAATTTGAAAACCACAGACCGCTTTATGACTGGGTGGTGGATCATATCGGCTTTGAAAAGAAGCCTCATCAGTATGAATTTGCCAGACTCAACGTTACCCACACCGTAATGAGCAAGCGCTATCTGCGTCAGCTGGTGGAAAGCGGAACGGTGGACGGTTGGGATGATCCCCGTATGCCTACTCTGTGCGGCCTCCGCAGAAGAGGCTATACTCCCTCTGCCATTTTCGAATTTGTTAAGCGTGCGGGTATTTCCAAGGCTTACAGCATTGTGGATATCGGCCTTTTGGAGCATTGCATTCGGGATGAATTGAATTTTACCGCACAGCGCCGCATCGCGGTGATGGATCCCGTTAAGGTCGTGATCGAAAACGTTCCCGAGGATCACGTCGAGTATTTCCCCCAGAATAACAATCCCAATGATGAAAATGCGGGAACCCGTGCCGTCCCCTTCACCCGTGAGATCTATATCGAGCGAGGCGATTTCCGCACGGAAAAGGTTCCGAAGTTCCACCGTCTCTATCCTGAAAACGAGGTTCGTCTGATGGGCGCCTACGTCATCAAGTGCACGGGCTTTGAAACCGATGGGGAAGGGAACGTTACCCTGATCCGCGCCACCGCCGATCTGGAAACGGGCGGCAAAAATCCTGCAGACGGCAGAAAGATCAAGGGAACCATTCATTGGCTTTCCTGCGAGTATTGCTTTGAGGCCGATTTGTATCGCTTCGGAAGACTCTTTGAGGAGGAGAATCTCGTGGCTCTGCCCGAAGGGAAGAGCTACGGTGACTATTTAAATCCCAATTCCAAGGAGCTTCTTTCCGGTTGTAAATTGGAGCCTTCCCTTCGGGATGCCAAGCCGGGTGACCGATTCCAATTTGTGCGAAACGGCTATTTCTGCAAGGATACCAAATACGAAAACACCTTCAACAGCATTGTGGAATTGAAGGATAGCAAAGGAAAGAATTGATCCTTCCTTCAATCAAAACAGCCTCTCCCGTTGGCGTGGTGCTCCGAAGCGGAGTATCACGCCAACTCTGTTTACCCGAGGCAAGCGTTTGTTGCGGAGCAATTTTGCGCGATATCGGCAAATCGTTTCTTCATAAACAATACGTCTGTTCAGGAGAGCTTGCATTTTTGCATAAAAAAAGACGGCAGCGTTGCTCTGCCGTCTTCTTAACTCAATGGCTTTCAGAAGGAAATGCTGTCAGCTTCTGCAGCTTCTGCATCTTCTGCGGGAGCTTCGGCTTCATCCTCGATGGTGAAATTGATATCATCAGCATTCTCATCCTCGAAGAAGTTTTCTTCGCAGCAATCGCAATCATCGCTGCACCAGTCGGCGCCTTCATAGGCAAGCTTCTCATTCTTTGCATCCTGATATTCGTTGTACAATAAATAAGCACCGCCGAGACCGCCTAAAATGCCAAAGCCGAGAAAGATCTTGGAAAGATCCTTTTTGCGGTTGGCATATACGAAGGAGAGAACTAAGCTGGTAAAGGACTGGGCAACAAGGCAAATGGCAACAATAAATCTGGTTTTTCTGGACATAACAAGTCTCCTTTAATAAATTATTTTTCTACTGATTTTGCAATCAGATAGGCGTTCATAAATTCATCGATGTAGCCATCCATCACCTTATTAATGTCGCCGTTTTCGTGGCCCGTTCGGTGATCCTTGGCAAGGGTATAGGGCATAAATACGTAGGAACGGATTTGTGCACCCCATTCAATGTTGGTTTTGGTTCCTTTGATATCCTCAATGCGCTCCAGCTGCTCCCGCTCCTTGATTTCAAGAAGCTTGGATTTCAGCATTTTCATAGCCACTTCTTTGTTCTGAAGCTGGCTTCTTTCGTTCTGGCATCCCACCACGATTCCCGTGGGGATGTGCTTGATACGAATGGCGGAGTCGGTCTTGTTGACGTGCTGACCGCCCGCGCCGCTGGCACGGTGCGCCTCAATCTCCAGATCCTCCTCGCGGATCTCGATTTTGATCTTATCGTCAAATTCGGGCATTACCTCGACCGAGGAGAAGGAGGTGTGGCGGCGTCCCGAGGAATCGAAGGGAGAAACACGAACCAAGCGGTGCACGCCCGATTCGGATTTCAAATAACCGTAGGCGAAATCGCCCTCCACCAAAAAGGTTACGCTTTTGATGCCGGCTTCATCTCCGTCAAGATAGTCAAGCACCTTGAATTTAAAGCCGCGGCGTTCGGAAAAGCGCATATACATACGGTAGAGCATCTCAGCCCAATCCTGCGCCTCGGTTCCGCCCGCACCCGGGTGAATGGAAACGATGGCGTTGTTCCGATCGTATTCTCCCGAAAGCAAAAGCTTGATCCTTTGCTCCTCATAGGATTTCTCTATGGTGCGAATATCCGCCAAAATATCGGAGGTAAAGCTTTCATCCTCGTCGGCAATGGCAAGGTCGATGAGCTCTACCGTGGATTCGAAAAGAGAAGCGAGCTCCTCATAAGCGGTGACGGTATCCTTGACCGCCTTCAGCTCTCCCAAAACCTTCTGAGAATTTTCGGGATCGTTCCAAAAGCTTTCGCCGGAAGCGATCTCCTCCAATTCGGCACATTTCTGTTTCAGTTTTTCAATTTGCAGTGATGCAGAAAGCTCCTCGATCTTCGGCTGCATATCACGCATCTGGCTTCTTGCCTGCTCAAGCTGGATAATCAAAATCTATCCTCCATTGGTAGTCTTTATTATATTATACAATGGAGTTTGAATTTTGTAAAGAAACAAATTATAAATTTTCGGGCTTTCCCTTGGAAAAAAGTGAAAAAAACAGGGAAAACAGAATCGCCGCGGTGATTCCGCCTGCCGTTCCCGTCAGTCCGCCCGTCAGGATCCCCAGAAAGCCCTGGGCATCCACGGCCTTCTCCACTCCCTTTGCCAATGCATAACCAAAGCCCGTCAAGGGAATTCGGGCACCGTATCCCGCAAAATTTACCAAGGGCTCGTATATTCCGACTGCCGTCAGAAAAACGCCCAGTACCACGTACCCAACCAAAATTCTTGCGGGAGTCAGACTCGTCTTGTCGATCAGGATCTGCGCGATCACACAAAAAAGACCTCCCACCGCAAAGCAACGCAACAGCTCCATTATTTTCCCTCCCTTTGAATTCGAATCAAATGAGCCACTCCGGGGATGGTTTCCTTTTGCAAAACCGTTCCGGCACTCAAAAGTGCCCCCGTCCCCACCAAAAGAATATCGGAGATCTCGGCTTTTTTCATTCGATGAAGAATATAGGAGGCAAAAACGGCCGCCGAGCATCCGCAGCCGGACCCTCCCGATTTGACGTCTTGGGTGATGGGATCAAAAATCATGTTTCCGCAATCGTCGTGATTTCGGCTGATTTCCACACCGCCGATGCGGCAAAGCTCCCTTAAAATTCCGGAACCTTCTTTCCCCAGATCTCCCGTCAGGATCATATCAAAATCCTCCGGCTTTCTTCCCGATACCAAAAAATATCGACAAAGGGTGTCCGCACAGGCGGGGGCCATGGCCGCTCCCATATTGGAGGCGTCTCGGATTCCGTAATCTCGTACCGTTCCCACCAGAAATTCCGTAATGCGAATGCCTTTTTCTTCCGAAGCAGCCGAGAGAACCACACTTCCGCAAGCACTCACCGTGGTTTGCGCCGTGGGCGGACGTTGACAACCGTATTCCAAGGGAAATCGGTATTGACGCTCTGCCGAGCAAAAATGAGAGGAGGAGGCGCAAAGCACAGTTTTTTGATCGCCCCCCTCCAAGAGAAGAGAGCCCATCCCCAAGGAGAGCGCAAAGGTAGAGCAAGCGCCGTACAGTCCCACGAAGGGAATTTCTTTGTCCTTCATACCAAAGGTGGAGGCAGCACATTGATTGGTCAGATCTCCCGCCAGTGCTACGTCGATATCATCGGCTGTAATCCCTGCCTTTTTGATGGCAACGCTGTGGCTTTGACGGCACATTTCCGCCTCTGCCTTTTCCCAAGTGTCCATTCCAAATTTGCTGTCCGAGCTGGTCAGATCAAAGTAGTCTCTCAGAGGTCCGCGAGCCTCCAATTCACCGACAGCGCTGCCTCCGCTCAAAATCTGAATCCGTTTTTTGAATTGAAAATATCCTCTCGCCATAATTCCTTCCTTTCCTTTGGCATTATTGTTTCGTTTTCTTTTTGTTTTATACCGATTTGAAAACGAAAACAAAAAGGGCCTTGACCCTTTTCAGGTCAAAGCCCTTGATCCAAGAAATGTCAGTTGGCGTAATTATCGAAATACCCCTGAACCAAAACCACGGGAGTACCCTTATCGCCCGAGCCGCTGGTCAGATCGCAAAGCGAACCGATCAGATCGGTCAGCTGACGGGGGGTGGTACCTTGAGAGGCCATGTTTCCCACAAGGTTTGCGTTCTTCTTGCGGATGCTTTCGGCAATGGCATTCTTCAATTCCTCACCGCTGAGATTCTTATAGTCGTTATCGGCAAGGTATTTCAGCTTCAATTCATTGGGAGTTCCGATCAGACCGTCGGTGTAAGCGGGGGAGACCACAGGGTCAGCCAATTCCCAGATTTTACCCTGAGGATCCTTGAAGGCACCGTCGCCGTATACCATAACCTCAACGTGCTTGCCGGTTTTTTCGGCAATAATCTTCTGAATATCAAGAACCAGATCCTTGCAGGCTCTGGGGAAAAGCTTTACCTTGGATTCGGTGGCCTTGTTGGAGCCCAAAAGGCCGTATGCCTCGTTGTAACCGCTGTTCCCGATGGGGGCGGTCATCAGATCGTCCAAGCCGAGAACTACCTTGGCACCTGCATTCATTAAGATTCGCTTGGTTCTCTTTCTGGTATGAATATCGCAGGTCAGAATGTGATCGGCGTAGGGGAGGATCTGCTTTGCTTGGTTGGCAAAAATAATTTCTGCCTCACAGCCTTCCTCACGGATCAGATCTCCGTAATAGGAAACGTAATCCACACCGGTAAACTCATGCTTGTTCTCACCGAACAGGGAACGGTATTTTTCTAAGGTAAGAACGTCGGTATAGGGATCCACGCCTGCCTCGTCCAATTGATCCAGGCTGACCAGCTGATTTCCCACCTCGTCGGAGGGGTAGCTGAGCATCAATACGATTTTTTTGGCGCCTCTTGCAATTCCACGCAGACAAATGGCAAAGCGATTGCGGGAAAGGATCGGGAAGATCACACCTACCGTTCCGCCGCCCAACTTATTCTTTACGTCTTCGGCAATGTTGTCAACGGTGATATAGTTTCCCTGTGCACGAGCCACAATGGATTCGGTCATGGAAATGACGTCTCGGTCAGCGATCTCGAACCCTTCGATCTCAGCTGCCTCCAAAACGCTTTGGGAAACGATCTCGGCCAGGTTATCGCCTTCACGAATGATTGGACAGCGAATTCCTCTGGAAACCGTTCCGACTCTTCTGTCTTTCTTTTGCATGAATATCCCACCTCTATCAAAACTATGTGGAAAATCTCCCACAACGGCTTATTATACAACAAACGGCTGCGAATTTCAATACATTTTTTGAAAAAAGATTTATTTTAAGTAATTTTCAAGGCTTTGATCCCGATCCAGAGCCGCCATAATCATATAAAAACGGGGCACGTGGAAGGGACCCTTGAAAATATTTCCCTTTAAAGTGGTGGAGGGAGTATTGTCATAATGCAGATAACCGTACCACTCACCGCATTCCTTGTCAACAAAATGCTCCTCGCAGTATTGCTTCAGGTCTTCGTAACCCTTTTGATAGCGTTCTTCCCCGAAGATCAGATGCGCCAGTCGCAGAGCGATCATGGCTTCGCACTGAGGCCACCAAAGCTTCATATCCCATTCCAGCTGAACCGGAGGCATCCCCTTGACGTCGCAGAAGGAAATGATGCCGCCGTTTTTGGGATCCAGTCCCAAGGGAAGGGTGATATCAATGATTTTCTTTGCAGCCTCCAGCGCTTCCTTCTTTTGGGTCAAAATGCCCTCGGCCATCAAAAACCACGCCACCTCAAGGGAATGACCGGGGTTAACGATGCGTCCCGTGGGGGTGTCCAAAAACCTGCCGTCAACGGTAACGCTCTCCAAAAGCGCCGTTTCGGTCAAGTAACCGCCGTGAAGAATCTCGCTGAGACATTCATCGGCCACGCGGTTGTAAAAGGCTTGGTCCTCGTCTGCAAGACTGCGCATGGTCTGCGCGGTGGAGAGCATGATCATTACGGGAGAAAGAGCCTTGGTTTTGCAGTTTTCGGGACAGATCTTGGGCGGATTCTTGCGAACCCCCGTAAAGCATTCGTAGGCCACGAGAAAATATTTTTTGGCAAGAGCGGCAGCCTCG
Organism: Clostridia bacterium; assembly: GCA_017507325.1. Classification (GTDB taxonomy): domain Bacteria; phylum Bacillota; class Clostridia; order Oscillospirales; family SIG627; genus RGIG5579. Next base: position 30,868 of record JAFWBD010000003.1, read on the forward strand.
GGGTCACCGCTTGCCTTGTAATATTCGGCACAGCCGATGGCCGCGAAGGTTTCGGAAAAATAATAGCGTCTTTTTTGAAGCTGTTTACCCTCGGCGGTGACGGTAAAAAACATTCTGCCGTCGGTATCCGTACAGCGAGGAAGAAAACCATAGATCAATTTTGCTGCTTCCAGATATTCCTTTTTCTTTTCGATCAGGTTATAAGCCTTGGAAAAGCTCCAAAGTGCTCGACCCTGAAACCAAACGCTCTTATCGGTTCCGTAGACCTTGCCGTTTCGGTCCAGCGAGGTATAGATCCCGCCGTTTACGGAATCAAGGGCATCCTTCATCCAGAAGGGGAGAATGTTTTCGGTTAAATCGGATCTGTAATTCATAACTGCACCTCGTTTTTTAGAGATCAACTGCCTTTATTCTATCAGAATTTGAGCCCTTGTCAAGAAAATTCTTTGAATTTATTTGTAAGAATTGTGTTTTCGGGAATGGGGCGGTTGACTTTTCTTTTTTGCTGTGTTATGATAGAAAATCGGTAGAAACTCATAAGAAAAAGGTGATCATATGTTGGAATTGAAGGATATTTCTTTTACCGTTGACGTGCCTGACGGACAAAAAGAAATTCTGAAAAACGTTAATCTTACCATCGGAGACGGCTTTACAGCTTTGACCGGTCCCAACGGAGGCGGTAAATCCACTCTTGCCAAAATTATTGCCGGAATCTATACCCCCACAAGCGGCCGTATTCTGCTGGATGGGGTCGATATTACCGATATGTCCATTTCCGAGCGCGCCGCCGAGGGGATCAGCTTTGCTTTCCAGCAACCCGTTCGTTTTAAAGGAATTTGCGTAATGGATCTGGTCCGCTTTGCCTCAGGGAGAGACATCGGCGTTGGAGAGGCCTGCGATTATTTGTCCAAGGTTGGGCTTTGTGCCAGAGAATACATCAACCGCGAGGTCAACGCTTCGCTTTCGGGCGGTGAATTGAAGCGAATTGAAATCGCTCAGATCATTGCCAGAAAAACAAAATTTTCCATTTTTGACGAGCCGGAGGCCGGCATCGATCTGTGGAGCTTTCAGAATTTGATTCAGGTTTTCGAAAATATGCGCAAAACCGTCAACGGCTCCATTCTGATCATTTCCCATCAGGAAAGAATCTTGGACATTGCCGATCGCATTGCGGTGGTGGCCGACGGGAAAATTTCCGCCGAGGGAACCAAGGAGGAGATCCTGCCCGGTCTTCTGGGAAAGAGCTCCGTTTGCTCGGTTTTGACGGAAAGTATGTAAGGAGGGGATCGAAATGGATCAATTGGAAAAGAATCTATTGAAGGAAATTGCCGATCTGCACGATATCCCCGTGGGTGCTTATAACATTCGCACCAACGGTGAAAGTGCGGCAAGAAATTCCACTGCCAACATTCAGATCGTCTCCAAGGCTGAGAAAAACGGCATCGATATCATCATTCAGCCCGGCACCAAAAACGAATCGGTCCACATTCCCGTCATTCTCACTCAATCGGGTCTTGTGGAAACCGTTTACAACGATTTCTATATCGGCGAGGATTGCGACGTTACCATCGTTGCGGGATGCGGAATTCATAACGGCGGCTGCAGTACCGCCGAGCACGACGGTATCCACGCTTTCCACGTTGGGAAAAACGCCGTGGTCCGCTACGTGGAGAAGCATTACGGTCAAGGGGTCGGCGAAGGCAAAAAGGTCATGAATCCCACCACGCTCGTTTTTCTTGAGGAGGGAGCCCATTTGGAAATGGAAACCACTCAGATTGGCGGTGTGGATTCCACGGAGCGCAAAACGGAGGCCACCGTTGGCGATAAAGCAACCCTGATCATCAAGGAAAAGGTCCTAACCGAAGGAAAGCAGGTAGCCAAGTCCGATTTTACCGTTAATCTCAACGGAGTCAATTCCTCGGCCAACGTGATTTCCCGTTCCGTTGCCAAAGGGGATTCCTATCAAATCTTTCTGTCCCGTATGAACGGAAACAACGCGTGCAACGGCCATACCGAGTGTGATGCCATCATTATGGATCACGGCAAGGTGGACGCCATCCCCGAGGTTTCCGCAAACGACATCAACGCCTCCTTGATTCATGAGGCGGCCATCGGTAAGATCGCGGGAGAACAGCTGATCAAGCTGATGACCCTCGGTCTGAGCGAGGAAGAGGCAGAGGCACAGATCGTTTCCGGCTTCTTAAAATAATCCGATTTTGAAAAGAAGGCACCTTGTACCGCTTGTGCGATGCAAGATGCCTTCTATGTTGTTCAAGAAAATCTCTTGGGTAGATGCTCCCACAGTGCCTTCGGTGCCAAGCGGTTTTCGGCGTAGGCCGTTTGTACAAGGGAGAGCGGAAGCATCGGGTCAAATTTATCCATAGCGGGAAATTCACCGGGGGATATCAGGAAGCGGGGATCAACGGGAGGCCTTTGAGATAGCTCCGAAAGCGCCCGCGAGAGGCTCTTGGCGGAATAGCTGCCGGATTTTAAGGTGATACAGTAACAGCCGAGGCTTTGCAGATCAAACGCCGTTCCCCGATTCACCATTTCGGTTCGAATCAAACGGCGAAGGGTTTGAAACTCTTTGGTTCCGAGCCAAGGAAAGATCACAAAGGAATTTCCTCCCAAGCCGATCACGTTCCCATCCTTCATACGAACGCTTTTTGCCAATGCGCGGGCGTTTTCCAACCGCTTTGCCGCCGCGGGGAGCAAATAGGGAAAGCTTTCCTCCGATAGCAAAATCTCCCGCATTTTTTCGAGGATTTTGGTGTGGATCAAACCGGAATCGCCGGGCCAGGAAACCTTCATTTTTCCGCTGACCCGTTTGCAAAAGATCAAACGCTTGGAAAGCTCCACCTCCTCCACCTCCCAAACCTTGCCGGCCAAGGCAAAATGCTCGCCAACGGGCGGGGCGGTGGCGATGGTTCCGATCTCCTCCGAGCCACAGCGCACGGTGAAATCTTCGCTGTCCTTAAACACCGCGTAGAATTTAAAGTGCCCCGTGAGCCTTTCTCCCTTGAGACCCACCATCAATTCATTGTCCTCGGTTCTTTGAAGGTAGTCCTCTTTTAACATATGGATCAGAAGCTCGCGAAATTCCTCCTTCGTCACCGCTTCAAAGGGGGCAAGGGAGAGAACGGCCTTGGCCAGGTCGGCGGGGGAGAGGCTTCCGTGCACCGAAAGAACCGACAGAACCTGATGAAAGAGCAGGCTGAAAGGCTTTTTTTTCAGCTCCGCAGGCTCGATCCAACGCTCTTTTCGATACAGCTCCACAATGGCGATCCCCTGCAAGAGCTGCCAAGGAATGATCTGATGTAAAAGGGCGCCGGGCAGGGGCTCCTCCTCACGGAAGACCATGAGCATTTCCGGAGGCTGCCCCCGTCTTCCGCTTCTGCCGAGGCGCTGTAAAAATCCGGAAACGGAGGTGGGCGCCTCACAGTTGATGATCCGACGGAGCTTGCCGATATCGATCCCCAATTCCAGCGTTACGGTGGCGCAAACCGTCACGCTTTTGTCTCCTTCCTTGAGAAGCTGCTCGGTCTCCTCGCGAATGGAGGCGGATAAATTTCCGTGATGGATCAGAAACCGATCCTCTTCCTTCTTCTTTTCGGCGATCTGTCTCATAGAAGCGCAGATGTCCTCGGTCTCCTCACGGGAATTGGAGAAGATCACACATCGATCGGATTTTGTGGCGCGGTAAATGAAGCCCTCGGCGGGATCAAAGTGCTCGGGATCACTTCCCTCGTGGGTGAAAAAGTGCTCCAGTCCCAATTTCCAAAAAATTTCTTCCTTGGAACGGCAAACGATATCCGTTTTTCGGTCGCTCCCGCGGGAAAGCCATTCCGCCGCAATGCTCGGATCACCGAGCGTTGCCGAAAGGGCAATGCGCCTCGGTTGATAGGAGATCATATGGGCGATCCTCTGCAATTGACAGAGGATCTGATTGCCGCGATCCGATCCCATCAGAGCGTGCACCTCGTCGATGATGACAAATTTTAAATTCCCGAAGAGAAAGGGGAGATCGGCGTGCCGACGAATCAGCATACTCTCCAAGGATTCCGGTGTGATCTGTAAAATGCCGGATGGGTTCTTCAGAAAGGAGTTTTTTTGGCTTTGATTTACGTCTCCGTGCCAACGGTGAACGGGCATTCCGCTTTCCGAAAGAAGCTCCTCTGTTCGGGAATACTGATCGTTGATCAAAGACTTGAGGGGAGAAATGTACAGAACCTGAAAATTCTCGCAGGATTCCCGCTCCATCAAAGAAAGCACGGGGAAAAGAGCCGCTTCGGTTTTGCCCGATGCGGTTTCCGATGAGATCAGAAGGTTGTTTTGCGTTTCAAAAACGGTGATTGCGCTGTCAATTTGAATATCCCGCAGGCTTTCCCATCCGTTTTTATAAATAAAACCCCGTATGAAGGGAGAAAAGGATGAAAAAACGCGGTCGGCCTTGGCCTTGTAAGAGCGCTCTGCCATCAGAACTCAAGGAATCGGAAGAGATCGTCTTCCTCCTTCTCCTTTTCGGCAACCGTCTTCAGCGGCTCCTTTGGCAGGAGGGAGAGAAATTCAACCTCGGGGTTTGAGACCAAAACGTCCAGAATGTTCAGAAAATCACGGGTGATTTCGCGGGGGGTGATCATTTCATCGGCCCCGATCTTGTCAAAAACACAGTGAAGAAAGCGGAGAATCTCTTCGTCCGAAATGTCCTTTTGATAACGGTAATAGGCGCGGTGTAATGCCAGAAGGCGCTTGCACAGAGCAAAGATTTCGTTGTCGGTCAGACGCTGTAAATACACCAGCGGAGAGAGCAGATTGCTTTTTCCCTCTGCTTGAAAGCGACCGGGGATCAAGCGGCTCTTTAAGGCCTCGTAGCTGTAAAGCCCGCGGCGGTTATCCTCCACCATTTGCGGGGTGGCGCCGAGAAAAATTCCGAGTCCCTCGGCCTTGCCCTGCATGGTGTCGTTGAACATAGCGAGAATTTTTTCGTAATTGTTTTCTCTGGAAATGCGGTTGGGGATCTTGTAAAGATTGACGCATTCGTCAAAAAAGACCGCAAAGCCGCTGTAACCGATCTTGCGGAAGAAGAGGGCGTACAGCTTTAAAAAATCGTACCAATTCAAGTCGGAAATATAGGAATTCAAATGCAAAAGCGATGCCTTGGCCTGAACCTTTCCGTTGAATTCGCCGCGAAGCCAGCGGAGAGCATCCTCCATCAATTCGTCGTTCCCGTCCTTGTAGCCCAGATAGTAGAAATGAAGTGCCTTTGCAAAATCGAATCCGTTTACGTAACCGTGCAGATCGTTGCAAACAAGATAGATCTCTCTTTGAACAAAGGCCTTGAGCTCTTCGCTGTCGGGAGAAAGCCCCTCCTCGGTCATTCCCTTGGTTTGGAGAGAATAAAACCAAGCCGAGAGGATCGCGGGCAAAGCATTTCCATCGGGCATAGCCTTGCAGGAAAGATTTTTCATCAATTCGAGGAAGGTGGCAATCCCTTGTCCGCCCGTTCCGTGAAAGCGGCGCTCGGGGGTCAGATCGGAATCGGCCGTTACAAAATTGCGCTCGTGGGCCATATTGCGGGTCAGCCCCAGCAAAAAGCTCTTACCGCTTCCGTATTTTCCAACCAAAAATCGAAATGCGCCCATTCCCAAAGAAACGTTTTCAAGGTCTCGCATCAAAGCGGCGCTTTCCTTTTCTCTGCCGATGGCAATGTATTCCAACCCTTGGCGCGGGACGACGCCTGCAGCGGCGGAATTCAGCAAAACGCCCAAAATTCTCTTGGGAATTCTTACGTCAAGTTGTTCCATACTGTTCTCCTTCCAAAGCAGGAAATACGGATCGGAGAGATTCCGTATAATCCGAATAAATATTGCCGTAGGCATCAAACACCGTGTCATCCGTGCATTCCAAGGCCTTGGCATTGCAGGACGAGATCAAGGCGTCGAAAAAATGGCCGTTTGCCGAAGCAAAGCGCCGTGCGGCCTCGCAACCTTCATTGACCGCAACTCGCAAAAAGCGGTCTTCGGTCTCGGTAAGGGTTGCCGCCAGCTCCCAAAAGGCGTCCTCACCGCCGCAGGCAGTCTTTTTTTCCAAGCTGTTTAATTCCGATTTCAAGGAATCAAGGATCTCGGAATCGGAATTTTCTCCGATAACCACGCTTTCCTCATCGCTGTTTTCATAGTCGGCGGTCAGGCTTCTGGTCAGCTCCCAGGAATCACGCTCAATCTGAGCCGCATCGTCAAAATCCACTCGAAATTCCCGAATCGGCATCTCCTCTTTTTCGATGACAGGAGAATCCCCCCGAAGGGGAGCTTCCTCTGACGGGGCAAGATATTCAAACCCGGCCAAAATCCCATCCAGAAACGTGCGATGCTCGGTGCTGATATGAATGCGGGAGAGGCAATTTTTCATTTTCAGAATTCGTTTGATGCTGTTTTCCAAATAGCGGATCAGCTCGTCCGTGCGGGTGCGAATGTTTTCATCGTGCAGAAAGGGGTAATAGCACAAAAGAAGCGTGACAGAGGGAATTTCCTCCTGCGGCAGAGATAAAAAGAGCCTCCGCACCGTTTTGACCTGAGAGGGAATCTGAATGCGAAACAAAACACGGTTCAGCTCCGGACGGGAAAACAGACCGTTTTTCAAAGCGCTCTCCACCGCCTCCTCCGTGGCGTGAGCAAAGCGGGAATGGAAGCGGTAGGCCTTTCCCTTTCGAAAGCTCTCGGCCGTTAAATAACGCAAAATGCACTCTCCCTCCTGGGGAGAAAGCTTGTGATCACGGTCAAAGAGACAGTCAAAAATAAAGGTCTCCATCAAAAAGCTTCGGATCCGCATATCGGGCAGAGTCAGAAGGGAAGAAAGAGCGCTGTAATTCGGTTCGCTGCGGCAAAGCAGACAAAAATCCGAAAGAGTATCGGAAAACAGTTTATCTGCCAAGGGAAATTCTTTTCTGCAATTTCGCCACAAACGGAAAAAGGAATCGTCAAGCAGCTTTCTTGGCAGATCCAGACGCACACGTCGGCAAAGATAAAGTTGAATGTACGGAAAATATGTGGGGACGAAAATTCCCTCGTCGGTTTTTTGAGCAAAGTAAAAGAAGTATTCCTTCTGCTCCTTGGTCAATGCGGAAAAAGAGGTGAGAAACCCGCTGCAGGGAATGGGGGAAGAAAAAATGCGGCAGGAGGGAAGAGGAGATTGAAATAACGGGCCATCCTGCGGAAATTTGATTTCGCTGAGGCGATAGTGGTGGATCACACGAGATCTTTTCGGAACAATTCGATCCCCGAAGCCGATTTTTTCTTCGCACGGATCCAAATCGGAAATCCTAACACCGTCGAAGGAGTTTTTCTTTTCGGCAGAAACAGACCGAATCGATGGCAAAAGACGATCCACAGACCAAAATTGATCCCGATCCAATTTCACTACCTCCTTCTGCGGAAATTCGCCATTCGGCTCAATATCCATTATACCACAGAGGCCGTCCCATTTTCAACAAAAAAGTAATTTTTATAAAATGTTTTCCGACCTTTTTGATTTTTCGAAAAAATCTCTTGACAAAATCCTTTTTCTGTGTTAAGATATCACTCGCGCTGGTGAGTTACGCTGGTGTAGCTCAATTGGCAGAGCAGCTGATTTGTAATCAGCAGGTTGGGGGTTCAAGTCCCTTCACCAGCTCCAAGCGTTGATTTCTTAATTAAATATGGGGGAATTCCCGAGCGGCCAAAGGGGGCAGACTGTAAATCTGTTGTCACTGACTTCGGTGGTCCGAATCCACCTTCCCCCACCAGAAAAAAGCACTTGCGCAAAGGCAGGTTGTCATAAGGATATATTGAATGTCCAATGCAAACAGCCGATTGATGAGTGCAAAGGAATACGGCAGTATAGCATACAGCTATACTGCCGTATTCTTTTTATACCTATGAGAACAAAAACTCTTATCACCTTTTACAATACACAATCATACAATATACGGCAGTACTTTACAATTTGCAATAATTGTGTTATAATATAAACATCACAAAATCGTTATCGGAAAAAGAGGTTTTGATATGATAGAGATTGAAGATCGTTACTACTCTATGCCGGAGATATGTAAGTACCTTGGAATTAGCAGAGACACCGCATTGCGTTGGATAGCAACAAAAAATATGCCTGCCCATAAGATCGGGAGGGATTGGAAATTCAAAATTTCAGAAATTGACAAGTGGGTCAATAGTGGAAATGCGGAGGAAAACAAATGAAATATAAAGTTTTTTTGGCCTGGCAAAGCCAAAATAGAACAACTTCTAAGTTTATAAAGGCTCAATTAAAAAAATCCGTTGCGCTTCTCTCCGAACGAGGATATGATATTGTTTTAATTGAGCGTCCTACCCAAGAGGACTCGGGGGCTCCGAATATTAATTCTGTCATATGGGAACAAATTTCAGACTCTGATGTTTTTATTGCCGATATATCTAATATTATTCAAAACGACCAAACTATTATTTCAAATCCTAATGTTATGTACGAATTAGGAATTGCTGAGGCTTTGTTAGGAGCGCATAGGACTATTCTATTGTGTGATGAGAATACTCCAGTAGATAAAGTGGCGTTTGATATTAATCACAACCGTATATCTTCAATAAAAACATCAAATACAAACTTATTTATTGATCTTGCAGATTGGCTTGAGTCTGCCCTTATCGAAGCGGATAAAGAGAGGTATATAAAAACATATTGCGTGGAAACCTTCTTAGAAGATCTAATACTGATAACTAATTATTTCTATTGCTTATCAAATATTCGATCTCAAATTGAAAAGTGTCCTAAGTTTCCTACATTAGATACGATAAGAGAGAGTTTAACCACAGAACAATATAGTAGTCTCTTTGTTAATGTTGATTTCAACAACCTGATATGCATCATGGAAGATAAATTACAAAAGCTATACGCTTTTTCTCATAAAAAACTCATATGGTACATCATAAACATAATAAAAGTACTTAAAGACTATCAGTTTATTTTGGATAATCAAAAAGAATCTCCATGGACGCAAGAACTGAAAAAAACTGCAAACTATATTATGTTAGACAAAAAATCTTTTTTTATCAAAGACGCTTCAGATGCTATTGCGCTAAAAATGTCAGTATATTTGAATTCTAATGTTGTCATTTATGGTGATGGCACAAGACTGTTTGCGACAGATAAAAGGTTATTTAAAAACTTAGAACTGCAGTATCAAAATATAACATTAGAGTCTGGAGAGAAAATGACTATGGTCAACACTAACCTTTTCTCCCTCAAACCCGAACTCGTAGAAACCTTCACACAATGCATATATAATATATTTCATTCTTTAGAACAATTCTTCAATTACTGCAATATTGAGCTTTGTTTAACTGATGATGTAGGAGAATATACCGGAATGATTATTTTCAAAAACAAGTAAGTTTTATAAAATTTATTATCAAAGTGGTGTAAAATATGTCGAAAAACAAAAAGAAACAACAACAAATTAAGAAACCGCCTGTTAATAAAGTTAATATTCAGGAACTTCAAGACTCAAGAGATGGTGGACAAATTGCATTAAGGGGTTACTCCTACCAGTTTCTTTATTCATGTGATTTGATTTTATCATCCAGCGCTGATACAATTTTTACTCTTGAAGGAATCGAAGACATCGATACTATAAAATGCTGTGATGGCAACAAAACAATTACACATATCCAACTCAAATACTCTACTCAACGGCAAGACGCCAGCTTTATGGATAGTGTATTGAAAAATTATCTTGAGGCGTACCTGATTGATAAGAATCGGTATTTCAAATTGGTATATGATTTTTCTGTTGCTGCTGGAAACTTAAGCAAATTATTTTCTGGAACTCTTGATAAAAAATCAAAAGAATTCTGGAAGACAAAAATTGATAATATTAAGAAAGATACATCATCATGGAATTGGAGTAATTTCGTTTTTGATGATTTTATCCAGCGGTTATCTTTTGAAAATATCAAAAAGGATTCTCTCGAGAAAAGTATTGAAGCTTCGTTGATTAAGAATTTTGATATTAACACCGATAATATTTCTTTATTCGCTAATGGCATAAAACTATTATGCTTTGACAAAATGGAAAGCCGTAGTGAAATTTCTCATCATGAAATAACACAATGTATTGAAGAAATAAAATTCGATATAAGTAAAGGCCCTCAAAATCCTGCTCACGCTTGGATCCAAAGGCTTCAATTTTCTAAGTCTGATGAGTATTCTTCAGACTACTATGAAGGTAAGAAAGCTACACCTTCGGACATTGCAAACAATTTACCTGTGATACGCCCAATCATCGAAAAAGAGATTGTAGACTCTATCGGCAAAAATACAATTACCGTTATCAAAACCTCCAGCGGTCAAGGTAAAACCACACTTGCATTTAGAGCAATATCATTATTAACCGAAGAATACACGCCCTATCAAATTACAAGATGTAATAACGA
>JAFWBD010000001.1 GCA_017507325.1 Clostridia bacterium
CACAATATCCTATGTGGTGTTCTCGCATATCCATTATAACACACAGTTTGAATTCTGCGCTATATGTTTTTTGTTTTGTTCCCTTTTTTGCCATAAAAAATATGCACCTCCAAAAGTGTCTAACTTTTGGGGTGCATATCAAATTGGTTCTCTTTTTTGTTGTGTGCGGCGCTTTTTATGATATCGCAGCGGTATCCGCCGATTCGATCAAAACGCCGTCGATGCTGTGCCCCAAGATGCCCGCATAGCCGTTTTCGCTGTCACGCATCTCATAGCCCGTCACGGGAGGAAGCCAGCCGTCCTCCACCGTGTGCACCCGATAGACCGCCTGCCCCTCCGAGAAGCGAAGCATAAGGCCGTCGATGGGGCTTGCGAGAATTCCCGCGTAATCCTCTCGGTTTTTCACCTCGGGAAGCCACGAGCCCCCCTTTTGATGCACCCGATAAAAGGCATCCCCGCGGGAAAGGCTGATCTGAACGGCTCGGATCTCCTTCCCCAAAATGCCCGCATAGCCGTTTTCCTCATCGGCGGGATCCGCCCCCGTGACGTCGGGAAGCCAGCGGCCGATATATACCCGATAGCGGGGGCGGGGCGCCTCCTCTTTTTCGGGGAGCAGATTGTTGGCAATCCGTTCGTTGGCCCTTCGAACAATCTCGTCCATTTTTCCGAGAAGATACTCTCCGGGGCAGGCCGTGGCATCGAACATACGGTGCCAGGTCAGATTCTCTCCCTTCACCAAAAAGCCGAGACCGTTTCTCAAGGCAATATCCGCCAAAAGAGCGACAAGACGCTCCAGCGTTGCCTCGCTGACGGGCCACGGTGCCCCCGCGCTTTCATTGGCACATTCGATGGTGACCGATTCCCGATTGGATTCTATGTTGCCATTGGTCCAAGCCGTATCCCGCTCGCTGACGTATTGTGCAACCTCGCCCTTATAGCCGATTCCGTAATGAGAAGAAGCCTTTCTGGAGGGGTTTTGAAACATTTCTCCCAGGCGCTTTGCCGTCCATCGGGCGGCCATATGATGCACCGTAACGGCGCGAATTTTTCTTTGCTCCCTGCCTTTGGTATAATTTTCGGAGGCAGCAGGGAAATACTCCGAAACCAACATGGATCCTACCATTTTACACCTTACCTTTCTTTTGGGGACTCCTTTTTTTCAGGACCTTGCCCCTTTTTATGATATGATTCTTTTTTCTTTTCCGTGATTCTTTGAAGCGCTTCATCCGCATTCAACCTCCCACTCCTCGCGGATCTCCCGCATCAGCCCTTGAACGTAAGAATTCCCGCCGCATTTGCGGTAGAGGCTGTACAGCGAGGACAGATCCTGCATCACGTAAACGGGAATCTTCTTTTCCTTGGCATAGCGGTAGTAAATTTCCGTGATCAGATCCCGCAAAACACAGCAGTCCACCTCACGGCGAAGGACGAGCTCTTTTTTGCGCGCTTCCTCCTCCTTGGTATGAAGCTGCAAGAGGGTGCGGAGAAGCTTAAGCTCCCCGCTAATCGAATCCTTTTTGCGAATCCTTTGGGCGGCGTGGTTTCGCAGGGTGGCAAGAAGCGTCCCCAGCGAGATCAGAAAGCTGACCACCAGCGCCAATTGCTGAATCCAATACATCATCCCTTCTCAAAGCCTCCCTTCCATTCCGCCAAAGCCGCCTCCAAAAGCAAGCGCAAGCGATCCGGCGGCAGAGAGATTCCCTTCTCCTCCATCATCTGGGAGGCAAAGCGGATGGCGTGGTCCATTTTTTCTGCCCCGCCGCTCTCCCGATAGATCATTTCCACCGCCTCCACGCAGGTTTTGGCGATGCTTTTGCTGCTTTCATCCGTGAATTTCTCCTTCCAGCATTTCCCCATAAGTCTCCCCAGCCAAGCGGCCACGGAAAACAAAACCGCAGTGCCTGCGGTCAGCAGAATTTCTCTTGCAATTTCTAAAATCCAATTCATTTTTCTTTCTCCTTTCTTATTTTGCAAAGCCCAAAGACTTGCCCTGCAAGGCTTTGCAAGCAGATTATACCATGAGCAAAAATGTTTGCTTGCAAGGACATTTTTGCGAAGCCGTCAATCTCGAGCTGTGCGGAATCGCACATA
>JAFWBD010000036.1 GCA_017507325.1 Clostridia bacterium
ATGATTCTATAGGCAAACAGGTTTATTTTATTGCATATTCCGTTTTAAAAAATCATCATGATGCTGAAGATGTTCTCCAAGAAGTGCTTTGCGAAATCGTAAAATGTGCCCATACTTATAAACCTATGAGTAATGCGCGAGCTTGGATCTTATCAATTGCTCGAAATCAAGCACTTAAATATCTTCGTGACAAGAAGATGCACATATCTTTGGATGATATTGAAAACGATCCTCAGTTTTCTTATGACGTTTCATTCATATCTAATATGACCTTATTCGATGCTTTGAATAGCTTAACTGATGATGAAAGGCAGGTTGTTTTATTGCACATTGAATCAGGAATGAAATTCAGAGAGATTGCTGATTTTCTTTGCATAACAAGTGATGCCGCACAAAAACGATATCAGCGAGCGCTAAAAAAACTCAAGGCATACTACTCAAATTAACGAGGTGAACCTAATGAAATTTGAAAAAAGAATAAAAAAGGCTCTTGTAAACGATGCAGACATGTTTATGAGGGCGAGGAAGCAAGAGATTCTTTGCAAGGATTTTCTTGATTCGGTAAGCTCTCAACAGCCTATGAACACCAAGCGAAAGCTTGTTCCTGTTAAGCGTGTTTTTGTGGCTGCAATGGTTGTTGTTCTTTTCATTTGCTCGGCAATATTTGTTCCTTTGTCGTTAAGAGATGGAGGCTTTCCTATAACAGATCAAGGTTCTACAGATTCGGGACCTCACTTAAATCCTCCTGTTCTGAATAATCCTGTGTTTGAACCTTCACGATGGGTCGGGGAGGCAGATACACCCTATGCAATAATTAATATTGGAGAAATAAGTAGCGACACTATCAGATTGTCACAAAATGGTGTTTTGCAAAACTACGTTAAGGTCAAGGGTGAGGTCATTGCATCTTACAACACCGAGAAATTTGATATTAATAATTCTTCGCTCTCTGGTGCAGATGTAACCGAGTCAAAGGTTGTCGCATTTAACAACATTCGAGAATTTTATATAACTGAGCAGTCGATTGAATTGATTGAAGGATTAGATGCTATTTTTGTTAATGTTGTTAAAATGAACATGGATGGTAAGTTTTATTATGGTCCGGTAACAAACGATCAAGGAATCGCAGAATTTCTTCCTGTGGTAGAAGGAAAACTTCAAATCAATGATAATGATTATAACACTCGTTCTTTTTTGTCAATTCAAATCCTAAATGATACCTTAGATGAATTGAGGAATTATCGTGATCGCGGAGGAGAAGAAACCGAATTCACAAAAGCCTTGCCGTCAAATAAGATTATAAACGGCGCATCTACTGATGAGGTTGATCTGTACTTTAAAGCATGGAGTTGTGCGAAAAAAATTAATGCTACCAATCGCAACAATTCCAATGTTCCATCTTAAATCACTCATATTATACTAAATAGATTGTCTGCAGTCTGAGGACACCGTTAGGTGTCCTTTGCGTTGAGTAGAGGTGCCGAAAAAAATGCATTATTCAGTGAAATATTTTGCCTTGCGGCAAAATGTGAAATAATGTGCCCAAGCACATTGTGAAATATTGCTCCTTCGTCGCAATGTGAAATGAAATTTGCCCACGTTCGCGAAGCGAATATTTCACATTTGCGAAGCAAATATTTCACAGCGAAGCTATTTCACTTGCCCGCAGGGCAAATTTCGTTGAAAAAACGACAGGTCGAAACCTGTCGTTTTTTCTGGTTGCGGGGGTGGGACTTGAACCACACGACCTCCGGGTTATGAGCCCGACGAGCTACCGACTGCTCTACCCCGCGAAAATGTTGGTGCCGTTGACGGGAATCGAACCCGTACAGCATTGCTGCCGAGGGATTTTAAGTCCCTTGCGTCTGCCAGTTCCGCCACAACGGCGTGGTTCCTGTCTCCGACTACGTCAGTATAGCATTTTTTTGGAGGAATGTCAACACTTTCGGGAAAAATATTTTGTCGGCAGGGAAAATATTTTTTTATTGTAAAATTGGTTGACCGAAAGGGAAAAGTGTGGTAAACTGTTGCTACAATATATTATATGCAAAAGAGAATTGATTATGCTTGGTTATTATAATCCGTCTGTGATCCTGACCTATTTGAGCTTGGTTTTTGCTTCCTTTGGTTTTTCCGCTCTTCTGCGGGAGGAGGCAAACGTGTTTGCCGCCCTTGTCTGTCTGATGCTCTCCGGTCTTTGCGATATGTTTGACGGTGCCGTTGCTCGGCGTTGCCGTCGAAATGAAGAAGAAAAGCTTTTCGGAATCCAGATCGATTCGCTGTGTGATCTGGTGGCCTTCGGTGCCTTGCCGGCTTGTACCGTTTTGGTTTTAAGCGAGGTGAATTTTCTTTCCCGCATTGCCGCCGCGTTGCTGCTGCTTTCCTCGGTGATCCGCTTGGGCTATTTTAACGTACAGGAGACCTTGCGGGACCGTTCGGAGCGCAGAGAAGGGTATTTGGGCTTGCCGGTTACCATGACAGCCATTTTGCTTCCGTTGCTTCTTTTGGCGGGAACGGCTTTTTCCCTTTCCCTTGAGTGGTATGCCCCCTGCTGTCTCTTTTTGATTGCCGCGCTGGAGGTGTGGCGATTCCCCTTGAAAAAGCCTCACGGAAAGGAAAAAATGTTGGTTCTTTTCTTCGGTATCGTTCTGTTTGCGATTCTGTCCTTTTTGGGCAGAAGGTTCTTTTGAGGCAGAGGATGGGTCTTTTTGAAAAGCAGGAGGAGCGGCGTTCCCTAAAGGAGTCACTGCTCTTCTTTTTCTTCCCGCCGAAGTGTGCTGCTTGCGGAACCATCGGCTACGAGCCGCTTTGCGAGGAATGCGGGAGAGCGCTCCGAGAGAGCTTTGATCCTCAGCGCTTTTTGTGCCACGGAGGAAACGGCTTTGCCGATGAGATGATGCGTCTTTTTCCTTACGATCAGCCTTTGGTTCGCCGTATGCTTTTGGATTGGAAAAACAACGATTACGCCGATCTCGAGAAAATATTCACCTTCTTTGCATCGCAGGCAAAAAGCAAGGGCGATTTTTTCAAATCCGTAGATACGGTAACCTTTTTGCCCAGAAGAAAAGAAACGAGACACAAGGTCGGCCACGATCAGGCAGAGCTGTTCGCCCGTGCCTTTTGCCGAGCGTGTGAGTATCCCTTTGAGGAGCTTCTCCTTCGCACAGGTCGATCCGTTTCCCAGCACAGCTTGAAGGGGGAGGATCGGGAAAAGAACGTGCGCGGCATCTTTCAAGCCGCAAGAAGGCTTCGAGGAGAAAACGTTTTGCTTGTGGATGATATCGTCACCACCGGTGCGGGTGCACGGGAGTGTGCGCGGGTTTTGAAGGAGGCGGGCGCTATGAAGGTCTTCGTTTTGTGTATTGCACATTCCTGAGAATGAAATCACCCCGAGAGGCATAGAATACTCTCGGGGTGATCTTTTTGTATTCCGAACAAACCTATTCCTTTCCCACGCCTGAAGCGGCCTCTCGCGCCATTTCCCGTCTTGAGGGGAGAGCTCTTTCCTTTTGCTGGCACGGAGACCAAAGCTTGACCGTGCGGGTGCCGGAAAAAGAGGCCTTGTGGGCGGAAAAGATTCTGCTTGCGGAGGGAATACTTCAGAAATCCGAAACATAAACTGAAAAAAACAAAGTGAAAAGTGTGGAGGAGAAATATGAAGACATTCTTTCCCGAGGGAGCGCTCTTTTTAACGGAGGAAAACCGCAAGGCACTTTCTTCTCTCTCCGGCCTGGAAAAGGCAATGGAGGAGGGTATGGTTCTGGAAGCAAAAAGCTATCTTTGTGATCGGAATTTTTCTCTGATCTTTGATTTCGGCGGAATCAAGGGCGTTCTTCCCAAGGAGGAGGTTGCCGTGACGGAAACGGGGGAATCCGTCCGAGATATTGCGGTCATTACCCGCGTGGGGAAGCCCACCGCCTTTGTGGTGGACCGAATTGCCGAAACCCCGACCCCCACGGTGTACCTCTCCCGTAAAAAGGCGCAGGAGCGATGCCTGCGGGACTATTTGGATCATTTGGAGGAGGGAGACGTGCTGGAGGCGCGGGTCACGCATTTTGAGCCCTTCGGGGCCTTTTGCGATATCGGTCTGGGAATTGTTTCGCTTCTTTCCATTGATTGTATTTCCGTTTCCCGTATTTCCCATCCCTCGGACCGTTTCCGCCTTGGACAAAAAATTCTTTGTGCCGTCAAGGGAAGGGATGAGGTGCGCCTCGGAAAACGGGGAAGGATCAGCTTGACTCATAAGGAGTTATTGGGAACCTGGATGGAAAACGCCGCCGAATTTGAGGTCGGGCAAACGGTTGTGGGCATTGTCAGAAGCATTGAAAGCTACGGTATTTTTATCGAATTGACACCAAACCTTGCGGGACTTGCGGAATGGCGGTGGGATGTGAAGGTGGGCGACGGATGCTCGGTTTACATAAAAAACATCATCCCCTCCAAAATGAAGATCAAGCTGGTCCTGATCGATACCTTTCCCATTGCCTCGGGAGAGAGGGAACTGCACTATTTTATCCGAGAGGGGAATGTGAAGAACTTTTCCTTTGCCCCTCTTCTCCCTCCCGAAGGTGGGGAGAAAAGTCCCACGGCAGGCTGAAAAAAGCCCCGCAAGAATGTTTCCTTGCGGGGCAAAGCCTGTTTTCTTTATTCGGCAGAGGCGGCTTCCTCTGCGGCGGGAAGAGCGATTTTTGCGGCGGTCTCGGCAGCTGCTTTTTCTTTTTCGGCAGAAATGGAAGCGGCAATTTCGGCTGCCAAATAGCGCATCCGATTGTTTTCACAGCGCTCGATTTGCTCAAAAAGGGTGTTTTTGAAGCTGTAAGGATCCTTTACGTATTCGAAAACGTATTTGCCTGCGGCGGTATCCAAGCGAAGGGTGCCGTAACCGATCACCTTGCCCCAAAAGCCCTGATAAATCGAAACGTTCTGAACACGGGAGAGGGGAGCCTCCAACGACTGGGTGCGGATCACGCCGGTTTTTCCCACAGCTCGCTTATCGGTAATGGCAAGCTCAATGTTCTTATGCTTGATGGTGGCGATGATGGCGGAGATCAAAGGAATGAAAAGGAGCCAGCAGAACAGGATCCCGAAGATCCATTTGCCCACCAAGGGAGCGGCGGAAAGAGCGGCTTCTCTGACAACGGTTTCCCCGCAGCAGAGATTGGATTTAACGTAAGCTTTCATAAAACACCTCACAAGTTGAATAGAATCCATTTACCCGTTTATCCTATCACCCTTTTTGCTTCTTGTCAATGCGAAAAGGGAATTTTGACCGAGAAATTTCTCCAAAAAAGGCTTTCCGAAATTGCCTTTCGGAAAGCCTTTCGCATTTGAGATGGGGCTTGTGATAACGGGATCCGTTACACTTTTCCCTCAGGGAGTGCTTCTTCCTTTTTCTTGCGGAGCACCAATTTGGGTGCTTTTCCCTCCGAAACGACGCCCTTGGAAATGATGACCTTTTTCACGTCCCCTCTCTCGGGAATTTCAAACATAATCTTTTGCAAAAAGCTCTCCATAATGGAGCGAAGACCGCGGGCACCGGTGTTTTGCTCCTTGGCCAGACGGGCGATTTCCGAAAAAGCATCCTTCTGAAACTCCAATTCCACCCGATCAAAGGCAAACAGCTTTTGATATTGGCGCACCAAAGCGTTCTTGGGCTCCGTCAAAATGCGGATCAAGCTCTTTTCATCCAACGGATCCAAAGGAACCGTAACGGGAATTCGGCCGACCAGTTCGGGAATGATGCCGAATTTCACCAGATCGTGGGGGATCACGCTTTGAAGGAGATCCTCCGTTGCAAGGCTCTTCTTTTCGCGATCCTCTGTACTGCCGAAGCCGATGGCTTTCTTTCCTTGACGGCGGCGGATGATATCCTCCATTCCGTCAAAGGCACCGCCCAAAATAAAGAGAATGTTTTTGGTGTCAATGCGGATGAATTCCTGATTGGGATGCTTGCGCCCGCCCTGCGGAGGAACGTTGGCAACGGTACCCTCCAGAATTTTCAGAAGGGCCTGCTGAACGCCCTCTCCCGAAACGTCACGGGTGATGGAGCGATTCTCGCTTCTGCGGGCAACCTTATCGATCTCATCGATATAAATGATTCCCTTTTGTGCCTTTTCGATGTCAAAATCCGCTGCTTGGATCAAACGGAGAAGAATGTTTTCCACGTCTTCGCCCACGTATCCCGCCTCCGTTAAGGTGGTGGCATCGGCAATGGCGAAGGGCACCTCCAGCGCCTTGGCAAGGGTTTGAGCCAAATAGGTTTTGCCACAGCCTGTGTTTCCGATCAGCAAAACGTTACTTTTTTGGATCTCAACACCGTCGTCCTCGCTTTGCATCAAACGCTTATAGTGGTTATAAACGGCAACGGAAAGGGCTGTTTTTGCCTTGTCCTGGCCGACGACGTATTCATCCAGCCTCGCCTTGATCTCTGCAGGGCGGGGAAGATAATCCAAATGAAAGCCGGAATTTTTCTTTTTGGTCTTGCTTTCGCTTTTTTCGGTGTATTCCTCTACCAATTCGTAGCAAAGCTGTACGCAGTGGTCACAAATATAAACACCTCTCGGGCCGGGAATGAGCAGATTGATCTGATCCTCGGTGCGGGAGCAGAAGGAGCAAGCGGGTGGATTTTTCTGATTTGCCATAATACTTCCAATCTTTTCAAACGTTTTAAAAAGGTCGGGCAAGGTTTCTTGCCCGACCGATATTGTTACACTCTTTTTTCAATGACCTTGTCGATCAAGCCGTATTCCAGGGCCTCCTGCGCCGAAAGGAAATTGTCACGATCCGTATCCTTTTCGATCTGCTCCAGGCTCTTTCCGGTTCTCTCTGCCAAGATGCGATTCAGGGTGTCGCGGGTGCGGAGAATGTGGTCGGAATGGATCTTGATATCGCTGGCCTGACCTCTCATCCCGCCGAGGGGCTGATGGATCATAATTTCGCTGTGGGGAAGGGCGATCCGCTTTCCCTTAGCGCCACTGGCCAGCAGGAAAGCACCCATGCTGGCGGCCATTCCGATACAAATGGTGGAAACGTCACATTTGATGTAATTCATCGTATCGAAAATTGCCATACCTGCGGAAACAGACCCGCCGGGACTGTTGATGTACAGACAAATGTCCTTCTCGGGATCCTGTGCCTCGAGATACAAGAGCTGTGCCACCACAAGACTTGCGGTGGTGTCGTTGACCTCGTCACAGAGAAAAACCACTCTGTCGTTTAACAGCCTCGAATAAATATCGTAGCTTCTCTCGGAATGACCGGTTTGCTCCACAACCATCGGTACCAATGCCATACGTCAAAACCTCCCGTTTCTGTATTTTCGGATCAGTCAAATCAATTAGTTTTCTTCTTTCTTTGCAGCAGCCTTCTTGGGCGCGGCCTTCTTGGCGGCGGGCTTCTTTTCGGCTGCGGCTTCCCCGTCAGCGGCCTTGGCGGCAGCCTTCTTGGGGGCGGCCTTCTTGGGCTCGGGGCTCTTTTCGGTGATCTCGGCGGAGGCCTTGATCAGCTCCACTGCCTTGCGGGCAGAAACGTCCTTGCGGATCACTTCCTCGGGAATGAACTGCTTTGCCTTCTCGGTCTCGATCTGATAGGAATCGGCCACTCTCTTGTATTCGGCCTCAACCTCCTCGGCGGAGATCTCGAAGTTTTCAGCCTTTGCAATGGCCTCCAAAGCCAAGGTTGCCTTCACCTGACGCTCAGCCTGAGGACGGAATTCCTCCATCATCTTGGCCTTGGTCATACCGGTGTACTTCAGGTACATATCCATGGAAAGACCCTGCTGTGCCAAGCGGTTCTCATAATCGTTGAACATATTCTCACACTCGTTGTCAAACATACAGGTGGGAATATCGCCTTCGATGGCGTCGATAATGGCGGTCAGAAGCTGTTCCTCCACAGCGTGGTCGGCCTCTTCTGCATTTCTCTTTTCTATTTTAGCCTTAACGTCCTTTTTATATTCAGCCAAAGTATCAAATTCGGAAACGTCTTTTGCAAATTCATCGTCAAGCTCGGGAAGCTCCACGTTTTCGATGCCGTTCAAGGATACCTTGAAGACAGCTTCCTTACCCTTCAATTCCTCTGCGTGGTAATCCTCGGGGAAGGTAACGGTTACGTCAAAGCTGTCGCCGATGCTGTGTCCCACCACCTGCTCCTCAAAGCCGGGGATGAATTGGCCGCTGCCCAATTTCAGATGATGAGCCTCACCCTTTCCGCCCTCAAAGGCCTTGTCGCCCACGAAGCCCTCGTAGTCGATGATGGCAATATCATCCTTGGCGGCGGGTCTGTCGGTGATTTCAACGGTTCTGGAGTTTCTCTGACGAACTCTCTCCAATTCGGCATCCACCTCGGCCTTTGCCACCTTCTTTATGGTCTTTTCGGCCTTGATGCCCTTGTAGGAGTTTACTTTGATTTCAGGCTTGGTCCAGTATTTGGCGGTCAAAGCAACGCCGTTTTCATCAATATCGCCCAGATCCAATTCTGCCTGGCTGACCGTTTCAATGCCGGCCTCCTTCACAGCCTCTTCCAGAACGGAGGGGAGGAGCGCATTCAGAGCGTCTTCGTAGAACACACCCTTGCCGTACATTTTCTCGATGATGGAACGGGGAGCCTTACCCTTGCGGAAGCCGGGAATGGAGATCTTGGCAACCTGTTTCTTATAGACCTTGTTGACTTCGGCGTCAAAATCGGCCTTGGGGATCTGGATCTCCAGAACGGACTGATTCTTTTCGCCATTTTTTACGCTTTTCAAACTCATTTTTTTCAACTCCTGAAAATCATTTGATGTTAGATTGAATCCATCTGTATATTATATACGCGAATGCATTTTTTGTCAAGCAACATTGCCAAAAAAGAGTGTTTTTGGCGGCAGGAACGAAAAAGCCTCCCGTTTGCCCTTTTTGCAAGAGAAAAGGGATGCAAAGAGGGAAAAAAAGAAAAGCTGTGCCCTGCAGCACAACAACAAGTTTATTATATCATAGGAATAAAGTGTTGTCAATCGGTAGATTGGCAGAAAATTTTCGTAATTTTTTGTGAAAAATACGAATTTACAAAAGAGCCGAATCGTGGTATCCTTTAGTTGAAAAAAGGAACGGCCTTAAAAACGAAAATTTTCATTTTATTTCTCCTGTTATTTTGGAACGGAGGTGAGTCCCAAGGTTTTCGTACAGTGACCCGTAGGAACGGAGAAAAGAAAAAATATCAAGAATAGGAGGTAAGGTCCCAAAATTACAGCAGAGTGACCCGCGCAGTCGGAGTAATTTGCCGCAAGCGGCACGCCGAAAGGGCGAAATGAATATAGATGAATCTAACCGGGAGGTACGGTCCCATGAACAGTGAGGAACAGCACTCATCCCCCGATCCGTGAAGAAAAAAAGTTGTGACGGATCGGGGGTTTTTTTCTTGCTTTTTTTCATTTTCTGTGATATACTGCCGTCGGCTTCTTGAAAAAGAGGACCGAATCACAAAAGAATCAGTGCGAATCGGTGATTTTTTTCACAATCGGGCATCTTGCTCGGGGATAAGGAAATGCGGTGAAAATCCGCAGCAACCGCCATTGCCGTGAACGGGGAAACCCAAAGTCGGAATGCTTATCGGTTCGCAAAGTCAAAAGGCTCTCTTGGGCAAGCGGAAGGGACCGACGAAGGCGATGGGGTAGGACATCGCTTTGCCGGCGTTCCGAGGAGGAGCGCTTTTTTGTTGATCTTTTGCAAAAAAGAAAGGAAAAAATGATGAAAAAAAGATTGTGTATGATGTTGGCTTGTCTTTTGATCTTGTGTTCATTTTTCTCCTGCGATCTTGCAGAAGAGAGCGGAACCGAGAGCAAAACGGCAGAGGAGACGCAAAGCGCAGAGGAAATTGCCGCCGAGGGCCATTGGAAGGAAGCCGTCTACCGCAAAAGCACCGAATTGGGAAGCGGCTCGAAAACCGTTTCGGTGACCGTGGAGGCAGATGGGAAGAAAATCGTTTTCACCCTTCACACCGACAAAGAAACCCTGGGCGAGGCTATGCAGGAGCATTCCCTTCTGGAAGGGGAAGAGAGCGCCTACGGCCTCTACGTGAAGAAGGTCAATGGGATTTTGGCGGATTATGACGTGGATCAATATTATTGGTCTCTGCAAAAGGACGGCGTTCCCTTGATGACCGGGGTGGACGGTACTGCTATCGAGGCTTCGGATCACTTTGAATGGGTTCGGCAAAAGGGATAAATTTTTATGAAACAAAGAAAACGGTTCCGACTGAGCGTTTTGGAAATCGTTCTGTTTTCTATGCTGGGAACGCTGATGTTCGTTCTGCAGTTGGTTATGGAGCTTTTGCCCAATATTCATTTCGGGGCAATGCTCATTATCACCTATACCGTGGTGTTTCGGAAAAAGGCGCTGTTTCCTATTTACGTGTACGTTTTTTTGGTGGGAATCCGTTGGGGCTTTTCTCTTTCGTGGCTTCCGTATTTGTATCTTTGGACCTTGCTGTGGCTTGCGGTTATGCTGCTGCCGCCCCGTCTTTCCCCGAAGCTCGGAATGATCGTCTATCCTACCGTAGGCTTTCTTCACGGGGCACTGTACGGGGTTTTGTATGCGCCCGCACAAGCACTGCTCTTCGGCTTGAATTTTCGGCAAACCCTTCTTTGGATCGCGGGGGGCTTCTGGTTTGACGTGCTGCATTCCTTGGGAAACCTTGCCGCCTGCACGCTGGTGGTTCCGCTTGCCGCAATTTTGAAAAGGCTTGCCCGCACGTGGCGCTTGCATTTGCCGTCCGAAAAAGAATAGTGCGTCTCTTTTTTGAGAGGGACAAAAAACAAAGGGTACCGTGCTCGGGCACGGTACCCTTTCAAGCGTAATTTCAGCGGATAAAGTGAAGCTTGGTCAAAAGCTTCAGGATCCAATTTCCCTTGGGGAGCATCAGAACGTCCTCTTTTTCAAAGCCGCGAAGGCGGAACAGCAGGAAAACGTAAACCAAGGCGGCGCAGAAAATGGAAAGCAGGGTGGCAACGGGGTGGGGAAGGGCTTTCCCCGTCAAAATGAAAAGCAAGGCGGCGGTGACCCCGCAGGCAATGCTGCACAGAAGGGGGCGCATCAGGATCTTGCGGAAGCTGAGGCGGTATCTGACGTAGCGGAAAATGAAAAACATATTGAAGGAGAACATAATCAGATAGCAGATCAGCGTGGAAAGCGGAATTCCGTAATGCCCCACCGAAGGGATTCCGATGAGGACCCACGCGCTGACCGCCTTGGCCGCTACGCCGCAGCAGGTGGAGAGAATGCTCAATTTTTCATAGCCCGATGCCTGCAGCATGGCACCGCTGACACTGATCAGCCCCGAAAACACGATGGCGGCGGCAAGACAGGTCAGCATCGGCGCTACGACGTCGTTGGAATAAAAGACCGTGCCCGCTCCGTTTTGATAAATGGCACCGGAGGAAAAGAGCAGGTTGATGATGGGCTTTGCCATCACACCCAGACCTACGGCGGCGGGAAGCGTAATGACCGAAACGATCCGAAAGGTAAAATCCATGGTCTTTTTCAGCTTTTCCCTATCGCTGGCGGCATCTGCCGCGCTGATGGCAGGAATGATGCTGATGGCAAAGGGATAAATGATGGTGGGCGGGAGATTAAAGAGGGTGATGGCTTTGGCCATATAGGCTCCGTAAAGGGTCATGGCCACGGGAGTTTCGGGATCGATGGGAAAATAGGAAATGCCCACGCAAGCCTCGTTGAGCCTCCGCACCGCCAGCATGGAATCGATCACGCTGGTCAAGGACAGAATGCTGGAGGAAACGGTAATGGGAATGGCAATGGAGATCAATTCCTTGGCAAGACTTTTTTTGGAACGGCATTCAGAATCGCCGTCGGTCCTTCGATCCCGATCCGCCACCCATTTGGCAAAGGACATATAAACGGCGGAGGCGACGACGCCCAAGGTTACCCCGCCCAGGGCAAAGGCGGCCACCACGGGAGCACTGTATCCGCTTCGATTGGCAAAAATACCCGCTGTCAGTCCCAAAAGCAGATTTCCCATTACCTCGATCACCTGAGAAACGGCGGTGGGGGTCATATTCTGATTTCCCTGAAAATAGCCGCGAATGCAGGAGACCAGACAAATAAAGAACATAATGGGGGAGATGGTGCGGATACAAACAGCCAATTCCGGTTCATCGGGCAGCTCCGCGATCAGATCTGCGCCGAAAAAGAGGATAGCGGTTCCCAAAAGGCCGATCACCAAAAAGATCAGAAGACTGATCCGATAGATCGCGTTGACCTCTCGTTCTCTGTTTTTGGCACGGGCGGCGGCGATCATACGGGAAATGGCCACGGGAAGACCTGCCGTGGAAATGAGAAAGCACATAGAATAAATGGAATACGCCGAATTGAAATATCCCAGAGCCGTGTCCCCGATCACGTTGGAAAGGGGGATCTTAAACAGGGCGCCCACTGCCTTTACGATGATGTTGGACAGCATCAGAATCAGCGCGCCGTAAACGAATCCTTGCTTTTTTTGAGACATTTAATCAATAAACTCCCTTAATACAGAATTTTGCGGAACCCACCGAGAAGGAAAGGAGGGAAATGCCGAAACCGAGCGGATCAAATCGTCCGCCCTTTGACGGTTCGGCCCCTCGGGGCTTGCTTTTTGCAAAACGCCGATCACCTGATCCCGCAAAGCGGCTACCTCGTAGCCAAGGCCCGTTTCCACGGTAAAATCGGCATTATTTCGAAACGGATGCAGGATCTCCTTTTCATCCCGCAAAACGTTCCCCCAAAGAGAATAAGTACGGTCCGCACTCGCATTGCGGTGCTTGTAATCCCGTATCAAACGGCGGCAAAAGCGAATCTCGTCGGCCGAAAGACTCTCGGAGCCGCTTTCTGTGCGAACGCCGCGGAGAAGCTCCAGGTAAATGCAGACTCTTTTTTCACTCGGCGGTAAGGCTTCGAGGATCACGTTGTTTAAGGCGTGGATCCCCTCTAAAATAAAAACGTCGTAATCGGCAGGGGAAACGGGGGTGGTTTTTTCGCAACGCCTTCCCCGATAAAAATCGAAGCTCGGGAGCTCGGTATCCTTTCCCTGCGAAAAGCATCGGAGCACCGAAATGATGTAGGCGGAATCCGTGTGGGAAAAGGCATCGTAGCGCGGGGTTCCGTCATCGTTTCTCGGGGCAACCTCCTCGTTGAAGAAAAAATCGTCCGTGGAGAAGGTGAACACCCTTTTGCCGCCTTCGGATAAGCATTTGACCAGGCGGTGGCCCGTGGTGGTCTTGCCGCTGCAGCTGGGGCCTGCCAGAAACACAAAGCGAATCTTTTGGGAAAGAATGCGGGATGCGATCCGGGAAACGGCGCCATGGTAGCGCATCTCCTCGGCTTTTATCCATTCGGAGGCGCTCTTTGAGGCGTTTTGTGGGAACAGGGTATCTTCCATAGGGGTTCTCCTTGGAAAACCGATCGCTATAGGAGCGATTCGATTTGACGTAGATTTTCGGTTATCTTTTCGGGGTGGAGCTCGTATTCAAAGGGATACTTATGATTGGCAAAGCGGCGGATGCGCCCGCCCGAATTTGCGGGAACGATCTTGCTGATGCCTCCCGCACCGCAGGCCAGCACGTGGCAGAGATCCTCCATCATGGCCAGATTATAGAGCCCGAGATGGCCTTCTTTGGCAAAGCCCACGTTTTCCAGATCGGCGGCCGCTTCCTTTTGCCTGTATAAATAATATGGTCTCCAACCGCGATTTATACAGCTTTTGTGAACCTGCTCCACCGCTTCGGCAAAAAGCGGAGAGGGATCTGCCGCCCTTTCCCGCGAGGAGCGCTTGTTACACAGCGCGTGCAGGGTGACGTTTTCGGGAGAAAGAGCCAAAACCTCCTCCACCGATTGTAAAAAGCGCTCGGGGCTCTCTCCGGGAAGCGCGGAGATCAGATCGCAATTGACGGAAAAGGGGAATTTTTTCGCAAGCTCCATGGCGGAAAAGAAATCCTCCGCACTGTGTCCCCGCCCGATCCGACGCAGGGTCTCGTTGCAGGTGGTCTGCGGGTTGATGCTGATGCGGTTGACCCCGTTTTTTTGCAAAACGGCAAGCTTTTCCTCGCTGACCGTATCGGGTCTTCCGATCTCCACGCAGATCTCCTCACATAGGGAAAGATCAAATTCCCGATGCACTTTTTCCAGAAGAGAATCCATCTGCTCGGCTGTGAGAATACCGGGAGTGCCTCCTCCCACGTACAGTGCGCGGATCCTTTTATTCCTTTTCTTCAAAAGAGAGCCCACCGCCTCCAATTCCTTCTCCAAAAGAACAAGATAGCGGGGGATCATTGCCAGGTGGCGGGGTGCCGCCGAGGAAATAAAGGAGCAATAGGAGCAGCGGCTGGGACAAAAGGGAATGGAAATATAAAGCATTACGCTGTCGGAGGGGAATTTTTCGGCAAAGTCGATCTCCACCCGAGCCAGATCCAGCAAAAGAGAAGCCTTTTCGGGGGATACCGCGTACCGCTCCCGAAGACGGCGCAAGACCTCCCTCGAATCCAGACCGGCCCTCAGATCGGCCACGGGCACCTTGACGGGCCGAACGCCGACGAGGGTTCCGTAGGGAGGGCGGTAGGATGTCAGCCCCCTTGCGGCTTCGGTGAAGGCAAGGCCGAGGGCAATGCTCTCCGCCCGCTTGCGATCGGTACAGACATCGGTGATCACGGGGCTTTTTCCCTCGAAGGAGCCGCCTTTTCCGTCAAGGCGAACGCGGGCAAGGTTCCCCTCGACTGCGGCCGAAAGGGTAAGGCCCTCGGCATCCCGATGGAAAAACAGCTGTGCCAGATGGTAAAGAAAGAGTCTTCTTCCTTCGTTTTCACAAAATAAGTTCATACAAAGTCCTTGCTGTCCAGCACAATGGTAACGGGACCGTCGTTGACGATCTCTACCTGCATATCCCCGCCGAATACACCGGGAAACACCCGAACCTCATTTCCTTTTTCCTTGGCCAAGGTCTCGGCGCCTTTTTTAAGAATGGAGAGAAAATCGTCGTACAATTCCTTGGCACGGTCAAATTTCATCGCACGGAAAAAACTCGGCCGACGGGAGGAGCAATCGGCGCAGAGCGTGAAATTGGAGATGGCTAAAAGATCCGCGCCGATATCGGCACAGGAAAGATTGAGCTTCCCGTTTTCATCGGCGAAAATGCGCATTTTCAGGATCTTGTCGGCCAAAAGCTCGGCTTTTTTTCGATCGTCGGCCTCCTCGATCCCCAAAAGAATACACATCCCTCGGCCGCAATCGGCCTTGATCTCGCCCTCGCAATGCAAGATCGCGCTTTTTGTGATCTGAAGAACGGCTCTCATTTGTCTCCTCCTACCAGAATCTGCAGAATGTCGCGGTTGCGCTTCAAGCGCTCAATGATGGAATTCAAGTGATCTCTTCCCTTGGTTCCGACGGTAATGGTCAAAAGGCTGGTGTTTTCCGCAGAGGATTGGGTGTTGATGGCCGCAATGGGAATGCGCATGTCCGCAAGCGCTGTGGAAATGGCCGCCATCACACCGATGTTGTCTGCCACCAGAAGCTGCAGAACGGCATTGTAGGAATTGGATTGGATCTCGGAGGCGTTCTTGCTCCAGCTGGCGTTGACCCAGCGATCCTTCTCGGGGCTTTGCAGACCCGCCACGGCGTGGGGACAGCGGAACTTGTGCACAGAGACCCCGTAGCCGCGGGTGATATAACCGATGATCTCATCTCCGGGCAGGGGAGAACAGCATTTGGCAAATTTGACCTGGCAGTTTTCCAGCCCTTCGATGATAACACCGCTCTTGGATTTTTTTTGCTCCTTCTTCTCAGCGTGGCTTTGGGTCACCTCCAGGGAGGCGGGAGCTTGATTTGCCAGGGTTCGTTCGATTTCATCTCGGATCTTTACGTGGATCTTGGAAAGAGCGATGCCGCCGTAGCCGATGGAATTGTAAAGATCCTGCAGGCTCTCCAGTCCGTGGCGCTGGGCGATGGCGGTCATAATGCGCTCCTTTTCGGAATCCGGAAGCCCCTTGCGGATCTTTTCAAATTCCTTGTCCACCTCTGTCATGGCAAGCTGAATGTTTTCTTCCCGCTTTTCCTTTTTGTACCAGCCGCGAATCTTGTTCTTGGCCTCTCCGCTTTTGACGATCTTCAGCCAATCACGGCTGGGTCCCTTGGAGGCAGAGGAGGTCAGAACCTCCACGATCTGCCCCGTTTGCAAAACCGTGGTAATGGGGGCGATGGCACCGTTGATGCGGATGCCCACCATCTTATTTCCAACGCCCGAGTGAATGGCGTAGGCAAAATCGATTCCGCAGGAGCCCGTGGGAAGGGTCACCACGTCTCCCTTGGGGGTGAACACGAAGATCTCATCCTCAAAAATATCGATCTTCAAGGGCATCAGATATTCCTCGGAATCCATGGATTTCTGATCGCTCTCCAAAAGCATATGGATCCATTCCAGCTTCTTGTTGATGCTCTCGTCGCTCTTGGTGCCGCTTTTGTATTTCCAATGGGCGGCAATGCCGTATTCGGCAACCTGGTGCATCTCCGCCGTGCGGATCTGTACCTCGAAGGGGACGCCTGTTTTTCCGATCACGGTGGTGTGCAGCGAGCGGTAGTTGTTGGGCTTGGGAGTGGAAATATAGTCCTTGAAGCGGCCGGGCATGGAATGGTACATTTCGTGGATCAGACCCAAAACCGCATAACAGGTCATTTCGGAATCCACGATCACGCGCACCGCGTAAAAATCGTAAATTTCGTCAAAACTCTTGCTGGAGCGGTACATTTTCCGATAAATGGAGTAAATACTCTTGATTCTTCCCTGAATGGAATAGGGAATGTTCAGGGATTTCAGCTTTTCCCCCACAGCCGTTTGCACCGTTTCAATGAAATGACGGTTTTCACCGTATTTGGTCTCCACCCAGCCTCGGATCTCCTCATAGCCGATGGGATCCAGATATTGAAGGGCAAGGCTTTCCAATTCCTGCTTGATGGTCTGAATACCCAGCCGATGAGCCAGGGGAGCGTAAACGTGCATGGTTTCCAAGGCGATGAGGCGCTGCTTTTCCTCCTGATGGGAGGAGAGGGTTCTCATATTGTGCAGGCGGTCGCAAAGCTTGATGAGGATCACCCGAATGTCGCGGCTCATGGCCAAAAACATTTTTCGGAGGTTTTCGATGTGCTCCTCTTCCTTATCCTCGAAGGGGATGGCCACAAGCTTTGTCAGCCCGTCCACCAGAATGCGCACGTCCCCGCCGAAATTCTCTCCGATCAGATCCAGGCTTGCCCCGGGGCAGTCCTCCACGATGTCGTGCAGAAGGGCGGCGCAAATGGCATCCGTATCCAGATTCAGCTCAGCGCAGATCTCCGCTACGGCCAAGGGGTGATAGATGTACTCTTCCCCCGATTTCCGAAACTGTCCGCAATGAGACTTTTCCGCGAACAAAAAAGCCCGCTGAATCTTTTCGTTATCATATTTTTTTCCGCTTTCCTCCAAAAGGGAAAACAGTCTTGCGGTATCGGCCGGCATGGAAACGTGCTCCTTTCCGAAAATCTCTCCGTTTTTGAAAATTCGTCTCATAATTTTATGATATCTCAATTTTATTATATCTCAATCCATCCAAAAAAACAAGAGCTCCCGATGAATATCTCCCGAAAGAAATGTCACCCTTTTGAAAAAAATGGATATGCTGAAAACAAAGGAGGTGCTTTTTGTGGCTTATTCGGATCGGGAGCTATTGGCAAGGCTGATTCAGTGTGAAGCCGGCGGAGAAGGGGATAACGGAATGAAGGCCGTTGCTTCGGTGGTGATGAACCGTGTGGAAACTCGGGTGGGGGAATACGGAAGGACGGCAAACACCATCCGCAACGCCATTTTTCAAAAGGGACAGTTTACCTGCGCCATGGAAACGGTAGGTGGAAGGTACAACAGTCAGAATCTTTACAATTCCAATCCCACCGAGCAGCAATATGAGATTGCCGATTGGGCCATTGCGGGAAACCGTCTGCCGGGATTGGGCTCCGCTCTGTGGTTTTTCAATCCCTATTCCGATTCCTGCCCGTCTGAATTTCCCTCCGCCGTAGGCTCCTTTGCCCTGCGGGTGGGGAATCATTGCTTTTATAATCCCACAGCCCGTTATGCCTCTACTTAAATAAGGAGTATTTTTTATGGATTCGTATTCGTATTCTCAAAGTCGCTATCCCGCTTCGGGAAATGCTTTTCCCCGTGAATTTGTTTCTCCCCCGCAGCAAAATTTCAATACCCCCAATATGGAGGGCTCGGTTCAAAAGGTGCTGGGCAACAATATCGGTCAGTACGTGGTGATGGAATTTCTCATCGGCACCCAGCAGCTGGTGAGAAAGCAGGGCATTCTGTATTTGGTGGGAACCGATTACGTGGTTCTCTACGATGACGTACTCAACCGTTATCTTGTCTGCGATCTGTATTCCATCAAATTCACCCACTTTTTTATGCCGGGAGACCGACCGAACCAAAACTACAACGCTTTGCCTCTGAATGCGGAGGAAAGAAGAAATTAAAACGGAAAAGAAAAAAGAAAATCCTCAAAGCCCTTGACAAAAACGGAAAAATGGCCTATAATCTTTGCTGTCCCTGATTTGGAGGGATATCGAAGTGGTCATAACGAGGCGGTCTTGAAAACCGTTTGGGAGCAATCCCACAAGGGTTCGAATCCCTTTCCCTCCGCCAAGAAAAAGGCCACGTCGGTGGCCTTTTTCTGCAAAAAAACGAATATACAGTTTGGAGAAGTACCCAAGCAGGTCGAAGGGGACGGTTTGCTAAACCGTTAGGTCGGTATTACTGGCGCCGGGGTTCAAATCCCCGCTTCTCCGCCAACAAAAAAGC
>JAFWBD010000037.1 GCA_017507325.1 Clostridia bacterium
ACGGCACGGCCACACGTTCCAAAAAGCTTTCGCTTTGCACAGTTCCCGCCGCAGCGGAAGGCTCCCCTGTGTAAGGGGAGCTGTCAGCGAAGCTGACTGAGGGGTTGTACCGGTGGGAAATGAGAAAAAACAATCCCTCCGTCACGGCAAGCCGTGCCACCTCCCTTTACACAAGGGAGGCGAAATCGTAGCCACATCTGTGGCGGTAGGGCGAGTTTGCAAGTGGCAGATGATTCGACGAGCCTATAGGCTCAGCGTCTGGAATGCCCCAAGGGGGCCGGTGCAAGCCACCGGCACGGCCGGTGCTTGTGACTGCTTGGCTTGATCTTTTTATGGGCTCGGATTCTCTTCCATGGCCAAGGCCACGAGCTTGGAAACCAGCGCGGGAAAATCCATCCCCGCTTTTTCGGCGGCATCGGGGAACAGGGAGGTTTCGGTCATACCCGGGGCGGTGTTGATCTCGATGACGTAGGGGTTTTCCGCTTCATCCAGCATCACGTCCACACGGGCGTAGCCCCGACAGCCGGTGGCAAGATAAGCCCTTTCGGCCAAGGTGCGCACCCCTTCGTTCAATTCGGGGGAAATGCGGGCGGGAATGACGTGGTGGCTTTGGCCGGGGGTGTATTTGGAATGATAATCGTAATATTCCCCCTCGGAGGGGATCTCGATGATGGGGAGAACGGTGAGGCTTTCGTTGCCCATAATGGGAACGGTCAATTCCGTGCCCGAGCAAAAGGCCTCGGCCAAAACGGGATCACCGAAGGGCAAAAGGGAACGGAGGGCGGGCAACAGCTCCTTTTCCTCCCGCACGATCACGGTGCCGATGCTGCTGCCCTGACGGCAGGATTTCAGCACCAGAGGAAGACCCAAGCGCGATGCCGCCGCCGACAGCTCTTTTTCGGCCGAAGGCTTTGCGGGATCGATCATAGCGAATTCGGGGGTGGGAACGCCGCTGAGGGCGAGAACCTTTTTGGTCATAATTTTATCCATACAAAGGGCGCTGGCGGCAATGCCGGGGCCCGTATAGGGCAGATTCAGCCATTCAAGCAGACCCTGTATGGCGCCATCCTCTCCGCCGATGCCGTGAAGGGCAATGAAAACGCAATCGGGAGCCGCCTTTTCGATCTCGGAAAGGCTCCCAAGGGCAGGATCCAATTCGGTCACGGAAAAGCCCGCTTGACGCAGGGCGGCGCTGACCGCCTTGCCGCTTCGCAGGGAAACCTCCCGCTCGGTGCTTTTGCCGCCCATCAGTACCAAAACGTGCTGTTTTTTCATAATCAAAAATCCTTTACGTAGCAGAATGAAGGAGATCTACAGCCAAAGACGTGCGATTTCGGGGAAGAAATCCGAAAGAAATTTTCGGAAGGATTCCACGGCTCGGCCGATAAAGGAATCCACCAGGGCATCGGTGAACACCTCGGATTCCTCCAGCGCCTCCTCGGTGTGCCAACGGACGTTGAAGGCCATAAAGCGATCGATCTCCTCCTCGGGGAGCGCAAGGCTGTTTTCCAAGGGAAGGCTTCGGTATTCCCGCAAGCGCTCCCAAAGGGGCTTTGCCCAGGAAAAGCGCTGTGCCACGCGGCTTCCCGCCTTGGCCAGGTGGCCTCGGTAGACCCGAAACCAGAGATCCTTTCCCGTATACGAGAGGCGGTGGGCCTTTTGGGGGCCGTTATCCCAGAGATAATCCAAATATAAATGAAGAAAAACGCCGAAATCAAAATCCTTTTTCAGGTCAAGCCCTTGGCCGAAGCGGATCAGGGTGACAAAGCGATCCTCCGGGGGGATATCCCGCAGGTGAAAGCGATCCTTCTTTTCCCGATCAAAATCCAGGCAGTCCGGCAGGATACAGCCGAGGAAAAACAGATCGCTCCCCTCGGGAAGGAGGGAATGACCGGCGTATAGATGCATCATGGTAGCGGGCATGGCTTACCTCATTGAAAATATTTTCGGAAGGGAAGAAGGGCGCGGTGCAACAAGGCACCGAGCACCCCGACGCTGACGGCCTCCCCCACGAAAAAGGTGAACAGTAAGAAGGGGAAGGCGCCTCGGTGAAAGCCGTAAACGAAATACAGAATCGGGGGAACGAAAAGGGTATTGGCCAAAACGGGACAAAGATAGGCCAAAACGGGGCGATCTCGGAAAAAGCGGGTTCCCAAGGCTCCCAGAAGAGAGGCCAAGGAACCGAATACCACATCCAGTATATGCGCGCCGCACCAAAGATTTGCAATCAGACAGCCGAAAAACAGCCCGGGAACCGCCGCAGGGGTCAGCGCGGGCAAAACGGCCAGCGCCTCGGAAAGGCGGAACTCGAAGGGACCCACCGCCAGGCCGAAGACGGAGGAAAAGAGGGTCAGGGCAACGTATAAGGCGGCCAAAACGGCGCTTTGTGTCAAAAAAATGACGGATATTCTGTTTTTCATAAGGGGATTCTCCTGTAGTTTTGTTTTGGGTGAGGAAGGTTTCGAACTCACCGCTTCCCGTGGGAAGCGGCTTTATTGTATCACAAAAGCTTCCCTTTGACAAGAGTTCCCCAAGGAAAGCCGAGAAAAAAGAGAAGAACTTTACGAAAAATTCAAAAAACCATTGACATTGGCTGAAAATAGAGTTAGAATTATGCTGTGTATTCTCCCTTTTCATTCAAAAAGGGGAGGCATACAAAAATTTATAGGAGGAAAAATCCATGCAAAACAAAAAAGTGCTTTCGATTTGTCTTGTACTGGCTCTCTTGGTTTCCTGCGTAGCAGGTGTTATGATCTTCGGTGCCAGCGCGGCAACCGAAACCAAATGGACGGTTGACGGAACACAGTACGCCAATCTCCAGGCAGCCATCGATGATGCTGCTACCAAGACCTGGGCTGCAGGGGATGAGCTCGTCATTGAGATCACCGCAACCGCAGATCAGGCTGTCAAAGCGGCAGACGGACTTCTCTTCGGAGCGAAGACCATCTTCCGTGCAGACAATACCCGTCTTCCCATCACCATC
>JAFWBD010000038.1 GCA_017507325.1 Clostridia bacterium
ACGGGGCGTTTGGTTATCTTTCGCACCCTTGGCGCGAAGAGGTATGGATCTATGGGGAAGCGCTTTTAAAAGAATTTTCAAAAATCGAAAAACAACTTGGTTTCATCAAAAAATCAATCGTACAATAAAAGACACTGTTTTTAAGCCAAAAATAGGCCAAGTTATTTTTTAAAATAAGTTACACCTTCGGGATTGTTTT
Source organism: Clostridia bacterium (assembly GCA_017507325.1). Taxonomy (GTDB): domain Bacteria; phylum Bacillota; class Clostridia; order Oscillospirales; family SIG627; genus RGIG5579. Next base: position 200 of record JAFWBD010000038.1, read on the forward strand.
GCACAAGGTTTTCCACAGTTAAATTCCGAGTCTCACAATGGATTAAAAATGCATATTTTGCTTTTTCGGAGGTGATGCTGCTGATTTTGATATCGTGAATGTCTCCGCTGCGATAGCCCTCGCCGTAGCCGGTATAAACCTTAACGGTTGCTTCTCGCTGACCCTCGCCTGTTTCCTTCACGTTTGAAATTTCGATATCGTGCACCTGATTTCCGTTGGCGGCAAGACAAATGACCCCGTGATGATATCCGCCTGTAAAGATATTGCTGATCTTGATGTGGTGAACACTGCCGTCAATATTTTCGTGAGAGGAGTTGTACGGTTCGCTGACGGAAAGATATTTTGACAACGGTCTTTCATTTTTTCCTCTCGAAAGAGCGGTGCAGGCTACCGTATCATCGGAAGTGAAGCCGGTAATATTCTCCACTGTACAGTGATTACAGCCGGAACGGAAATTGATACCGTCTCCGTTTTTAACGCTTGAACGGATATCAATATCGTGCACGTAGCATTGGCGGCAATGATCAAAGGAAATTGCCCAGCCCATGGTTTGCCGAAGCTTCACACCCGAAAGCTCAAAGCCATCACAATACGAAAAGGAAAACATATGAGTGCGCCATCCCCAAAAGTCGCCCGTCATTTCCTGATATTCGTGAAAGAAAGGATGATAGCCCGTCCTTGGCTTGTCGGTGCCGATGATTTTTGCGTCGCCCTTACCCCAAATTTTAACGTTTTGTATCGGCGTTACGTCAACGGGAGGTCCATAGGGATCAATGCCGTTGATTACAAGGTTGTTGCCGCGGAAAACGTTGTCGAACACGTAATCGTTTTGCTTGATGGTGCAGTTATCGATTATGACCTCAGTATTGGAGGAAAGTAAAATTGCACGATCGATCCAATAATCCTTGCCGTCAAAAACGATCGTCTTTTCGCAGCTTGTTCGATTGGCGGCGTCCAAGCAACGTTCGATGGCAGAGCTGTCCGTTGTGCCCGGCACAACGTAATCCTTTGCGTAAAATATTGTTGACAAAATCATCACCTCTTGCAGAGAGTGTAGCACAAAACAGCAGGGAAGTCAACTTGATCAATCGCCAAAATCCGTCGGACGAAGGCTGTTTGTTTCGAATCGTGTGTTCGGATTGGAGGCTTTGGAAAAAAATGCTGAGAGATTTACTTTTTGAATGGATTATGGTATTATGATTTTACAAAATCGTAAGGAGAAGCGTTATGGAAGAAAAAAATTTCGAAGGACTGACTTATTTGATTTCTTATCCGAAAGGATTTCGGGAGGATCAAAAATACCCTTTGGTCATTCTTTTGCACGGGGCGGGGTCTCGCGAGGAAACAACCGAGAGCCTGAGAAATCACGGATGCCTGAAAAGAATATTGAATCGGCAAGATGAAAGAAACTACGTTTTGCTTGCCCCTCTTTGCAAAAGAGGAACTTGGAACGAATGGATGCTGCTGCTGGTCCGCCTGGTGGAAAAATACCGAGGCGTTTCTTATATTGACGAAACACGCGTACATCTCACCGGTTACAGTATGGGCGGCTACGGTACCTGGGCGCTTGCCACACTGTATCCGAATTGGTTTGCCTCGGCTATGCCGATTTGCGGCGGCGGCATCGGCGGATTTGCCATGAACCTTGTCAACCTTCCCATTCGGGCCTTTCACGGAATTTGCGATCAGGTCGTTGATCCCGCTGAGAGCCTGAAAATGGCAAAAGCAGTCAATCTGCGCGGCGGCCACGTGGAGCTGATACTCTTTCCGGAGCTGGGGCATAATTGCTTCCATACCGTCTATTCCGATGAAAAGAATTACGATTGGCTTCTTTCCTTTACGGCCTCGCAGGATAAAGATTTAACGGAAGATCCCTCTCTTTTCCATTACGGAAAAAAGAATCGGGAGAATCATTAAGCGAGCCTGCATTTTTCGATTTCGCGCCGCCGAACGGAAGCGATTTTTTGAAAAACAAGAAAAGCTTTTTGACAGATCACAACAGCGAGGTGAAATTTCACCTCGCTTTTGCTATGTATGAGTCAAAATATGCTGTTTTAGTCAAAAAACTTTCTTTAAAAATTGCCCGAAACCCCAGTGCTTATGCGAATTTTCAGGTATTCAGGTATTGGTGTTATTATACCTCATTCATCAATTCTTCTCACAATACCTGTTGCTTTCATAATATAAGAACCTCACCTTTCTACAAAATCGGAGATTTTGGAAAGGTGCCGAGAACCTTGTTACTCGGTACCCTCGTAATAAAAAAACTCCTTTGTTGATTTGATAACACTTCTATTATTTGTCAACAAAGGAGTATTATTCTGCTGAGTCCTTAATTAATTATTCTGTATGAAAACGGTTCCAAATTGTTGTCTTTGCGAAATTTAATATTATCTTCTAACGCTTCATGCATTTTAGAAAGAGGCTTATCAAAATCTTTAGACAAGCTATATTCACCTCTTATCACAACCTGATCTGCATCACATTCACTCCATAAAAAATCCCAAAAGGCATCCCAATTGCAACCATAATCTTCAGAAAATCCAAATGCGACACGTATTCTTTCGTGGACTTCGGCTAAATATTTGCACCCCGTCAAATCCAATTCAATTATTTTCATAGGCGATTTCCTCCTTATATAATTTCATAGAAAGTTTCGTAATGATCATATGTAACAAACATTAAACCATCATTTGACCAAAGAATCCTTTGAGTATTTCTTTTCCCGCTTTTGTAATTAATATCCGCTTCATACCAAATTCTTCCCGAGGCTTGTGGCAAATGCTCGTTTCTGTTTTTATAAATCCCGCCGGTTATCATTTTATTTGGGACAAAATTTGACGGCCATTTACTTGGTTTCCAACCTTTCGCCAAAGCATCTTTTTTCGATATGTAGTAATTAGGTAAACTCCCTCTAAACATCAATACCCAATCCGAACCATTTATCCCATTGATCGTTGCTGTTCCGGCTATGATAGATTTCATTCTTTCGATTGCACAACGACAGCGTGGATGGAGGGGTGGTTTGGGAGAGGGCGTTTCTGAAATATACCAAATTTTACCGTGGTTGTTAGCACATTCAAGGCATCTTTTCAGGTCTTGGGTACTAACCCAATGTTTATAATTTGTACTTGTTGAAACTTTGGGTGATAACTTGTCGCCATTTAAAGCTGCTGAATATATCGCTCTTGTTAAACTCATATTCTTTCCTCCATTATATTTTCTCAAATTTTCATTGTCAATGCCTGACTTGCGGAAAATATATCATAATGGAGTGCTGACACACAATGACATAATTTGCTATAACGAAAAAAGCAAAACAAAAATCGAGGTGAATTTTCACCTCGCTGTTGCTGCGGATCGGTCAAAACAGACGGATCGGTTCATATTTTGCTGTTTCGCAGAAGCTTTCACAAATGGTTCGCATTCGCTTCACGCTTCGCTCTTTGTGGGGATCAGAATCTTCATAAGCTTTTGCATTGACTTTGTTTTTAATAAAGCAAAGGCCGCCGCAGCCCCCGCAACGTTGAGGATCAGATCATCGATATCGCAGGATCCGGTCGCGAAAATCATCTGAAGCAATTCGATCAGCACAACGACCCCTGCCGTAAAAAGCAGAAAGTATTTCAAATGATTGCATTTTCGAATGAACATCGGCAAAAACAAAGCCATGGGAGCCAGGGCGGCGAGATTGCCGAATAAATTCGTTACCACAGCGGAGAGCTTCATACTCTGATCCGCGAATGCTTTTACGTATTCCGTCACGGTAGCAAACGGAATGATGTTGAAGGAATTCGCCAGATAATCTTCGAGTAACGCCTGATCCGAAAAAATAAAATTTGCAGTCCCATATCTCCCGAACATCGGGTCAAACAACGTAAAGCTCAGAAGCAGCCGTAAATACATCGCGAAAAACAGCAAGAAGGACGCCTTCATTACGCGATTTGCGTTGACGGACGGTGCTTTACAGAGAATGCGGCTGCCGATATAGATCAAGAGGCAGAGCATTCCAAGCAGCGCCACTTTGCCTTTCGGATCCATGACAATGCTCGGATGGATCATTGCAATCAAATCAAGTGCGATGCCAAGGGCTGCCGTCAAATAAAAGGGAAGGGAAATCAAAATGTATTTCAGCTTATGCATCTTTTCGGCCTTGCTTTCAGTACGTAAGAGCGGGGTTGTCGTCGGCTCGGTCGATGGGAACCTCGACCCTTTTACCGGCCAGATCGCCGAGCACCGTGTTATAAAGCCATTTCCGCAACGGACGGTTGGGGGAGCTGAGCACGTGCTGTGCGTAAAAGAGGGAAATGTTGTTGATCGGATCCACCGAGGCAAAGCTTCCTGCCGCGCCCGCCCATCCGAATTCCGTATAGCGGGGGTCGGAAAGGGGAGTGCGCATTCCCAAGCCGTAGCCCGAGCCGGGAACCTTGCAGGTGTAGGTGGCACGTTGCTTTTCGGTCAGACGGTTGGTGGACATCAAGGCAACGGTTTCCTTTTTCAGGATCACGTCGCCGACGCGCAAGGCCTCTAAAAATTTGATAAAGTCCTCAACCGTGGACGTACAGCCCGCACCGCCGGCGGCATAGTCCTTGCCGGGACGGAAGGCGTTTCTCCATCGGGGCTCAAAAATTCCCGTTTCCGCTTGGTAGGAATACAGCCTCGCAAAGCCGTTCCAATCCTCCATGGGATGTAAAAAGTCGGAGTTTTCCATTCCCAGCGGGTCAAATATATGCGCCTTTACGTAATTTTCAAAGCGTTCTCCGGACAAAACCTCAACCAGTGCCCCCAGTACGTCGTGGCTCAGGCTGTATTTCCATTTTTCACCGGGCTCAAATTCAAGGGGCGTTTTGGCCAAGAGGTTTGCGATCTCCACCGTGGGACAGGCCTTGTTCCCGTTTTCATAATAATCCAATAACGCAGGGGTTTTGAGATCGTAATTCATACCGGAGGTCATCTGGAACAGATCGCAAATCTTGATGGGATTTTTTGCCCTTTGAATGCCGTTTTCCGTTTTGACGGTCATCTCCTTGAAGGCGGGCATATAATCGGATAAATTGTCTTCCAGCTGAAACGCACCCTTTTCCCAAAGCTGCATGGCCGCCGCGCAGGTGATCAATTTCGAGCAGGAATAAACGTGGTATTTTTCCTTTCCCTGCATCGGAATGCCGTTTTCGCGGTCCGCATAACCGCCCATATACCGCAGGATACATTCTCCGTCCTTGTAAACGATCAAGTCGAAGCCGGGGAGCCCGATTTTCAAAAAATGTTGGCAAAGTGCTTTTGTCTGTTCAAACATATGGATTCCTCCTATGGTGATGATTCGGTAACATTTCGGTTTCTTCAAGGAAACGGTATGAAAACGCCTTATAATTCAAATACGTCCCCGTCGTTACAAAACGTAACGTTCGGTAGGATCTTGCGGCATTCCTTCAATAAGGCGTCAAAATTTGATAGAATGGCCCGTCCGTGATGCAAGAAAAACAGATGCCCGATCCGTTGATCCTTCCAGCGCTCACAGATTTCTGTCGGGCTGTGATGGCCCGTTTCCATCAAAAGCGCATCGCATCCGGCAGAGACCCAAGGATCCAGCTCCTCGGGAGATGCCACGTCTCCCGAATACACGAGCTTCTTTCCATCCGCCTCAATGAGATAGGAAAAGGATCGATACCCCTCCTCGGTGGGCTTCATGTGCAGATTGTGCTGCGCCGTTACGGTAACGTGATCGTTTTTCAGCAGTATGCCGTCCGTTTCTTTGACAAAATTGGTCCGATAGGTGCTTTGATAACGGTTTCCCAGCAAGAGAAGAGCACCGCGGTAAACGTCCTCCTGCGGTGAATATACTGTGATATCCCCGTATTTGGGAAGCTTTTTCAAGCGCGAATTCAGCTTTCGAATCGTCCAAAGCAGGTGGGGCAGACCGCCCGTGTGATCCAAATGGGAATGAGAAATAAAGATATCCGAAACCGAGAGCAGGTCAACGCCTGCCGTGTGCGCCGTATACCCACAACCCTCGCCGGCGTCAAACCAATACAGCCTGTCCATATGATCCAGCGCCCAGGCGGTTTGATGCCGATCGGGAAAAGGCTCGGTACCCGAACAGCTTCCGAAAATATGTATTTTCATAACAATCTCCATTCTGCCGCTAAAGCGTCAGCACAAATAGAGATGAAAACTGTCGGTTAGCGACGATTTTTAATATTTTTGTTGTATACTGTTTGCGAGGAGAGACACACTACAACGCGCGTTAGGAGGAGTCGCAGAAAAGCTACTTTCGCGATAGAGCCTCCCAAAACGAAAGACGATCTTGTTCCGCAAGGTTTTCTGAATGTATTATACCATAAGCACCCAAAAAAGCAAGAAGGAATATCGGAATCGAAAGCGCGAGCGGGTAACAAAAAAGGAGATGCTTCGCTCTTTTGGGAAGCATCTTCTTTTGCCATAGGGAATTTTACCAGCGGAATTGAACGATGGGGAAGGTTTTATCATAGGCCAGCCTATCGTAGACCTCGGGAGCTTCTTCGGGAGAATGGGTTTCCTCCACCAAGGCGGAAAGGTGCAGTCTTCCGCCTTTTGTTAAGCGAATCAGCGCCTCCATATCGTCCCGCTGGGTCCACCATCCGCCGTAAGAATCCGTCTTGGGTCTGGCGTGGGTGTGAGCACCGATGAGGGTAATGCCGGGACCGTGCACCTTGCGGTAGTAATCGATGGTGAAATCCGATTCTCTGGTACAGCCGAGAAGCGCCACTCGGCCGCCCCGCGCCATACAGTCGAGAATTCCCTCCAGACCTTTTCCGATACCGGTGACCTCAATGCCCACCCTTGCGCCGCCGCCTGTCAATTCCTTTGCTTTTTGCGAAAAGAGAGGATCGTAGGGATCCAGGACAAAATCCGCGCCGCAGGAGAGGGCTTTTTCCCGTTTCTGCGGATCGGGGTCCACAGCAATGATGGGAAATGCTCCCGAGGCACGGAGAAGGGGAAGGGATAAAAGCCCGAGAATGCCCATTCCCATCACAATGGCGCTCTCGCCCAATTCAAGACGGCATTTGCGCATGGCGGCCAAGGGAAAGGTGGCAATGTGGAACAGAGCGCCGTCTTCAAACGAAACCCCGTCCAATAAGCATACGTTTTCCTGAGAAAGGTTGAGCGTTTCACGATGGGTGCTCCAGGACAGCGCCACCCGATCACCGACCTTCAGATCGGTAACGCCTTCTCCGAGAGCGGTGATCACCCCCGAGGAGCTGTAGCCTCCCTGACGGGGGAAAACCGCGATCTCATCCTCGGGCTTCTTCCAACCGCAGCTGCGGCTTCCCGTCAGCTTTGCCCGTTCCGTTCCCGAGCTGATGGTGGAATGGGATAGGCGCACCTGAACCTTGCCGAAGCCGGGCTCGGAAAGCTCCGCTTCCTCAAGCTTTGCCACGTAGGCTTCCGTAAATAAAATCTGTTTGGTCTTCATAAAAGTCTCCTTACAGTGTAATGCTTCCTTTGAAATCACAATCGATGCCGCAGGCGGCCAAAAGGATTCGATGGACCCTTGCTTCCCGCAAAAGCTCCTCTCTTGTGGAGGGGCGGTTTTCCGAAATGCGACGGGCAAAATCGGCAAACATGGCCCGATAGCGGTGATAGGGGGCGCAAATCTCGCATTCTCCCTTTTCCTCCCATTTTAAGGGTTGGTCCGCTTCCGTCCGGAAGGAGGAGATGCTTTGGGAAATGCAGTGATAGGGCTTTTCCTTCCAATGCTCCTCCAGCGGACGGATCTCCACCGTTCCCAAGGAGCCGCAAACCACCAGCTGTCTTCGCATAAAGCCGCCGGGCTCGGCGGCGCTGACCTTGAAGAAGCTGATTCCTTCGGGGTAGCGGAAGGCCGCCATCCCCAGATCGCTCGCCTTGTGCTTTTCGGGGGTGGTGCAGGCGTTCAGCACGGTGATCTCCTCGGGGGTTCCCAAAAACAAATGGATCAGATCGATCAGATGACAGCCGAGAAAGAAGGTCATACCGCCTTGGAACTTCTCCAGCCAACGGCGCTTTTCATCCTTATCGTCGCGGCTCATATGGGCTTCAACGGAATAGACCTTTCCCAGCTTTCCTTCTCTCACCTGAGACAGGGTTTTTTGAACCAAGGGATGAAAGCGGTAAACGTAGCCGATCCCGAACACCTTTTTGTGCTTCAAAATCAAGGACAGCATTTCTTCAAAGTCCTCTGCGGTCTGACTGCCGGGCTTATCCATAAAGACGCAAAGCCCCTTTTCTGCGGCCAGGCGGGCGTAAGAGACCAGTTCCGGATCCTCCGTTTCGATCAAGGCGGCCTCCAGCCCCGGAATGGCAAGGGCTTCCTCAAGGCTCAGAGCGGGGATGTGGGAAAAGCCCTTGTCAAAATTGGGCTTGATTTCCTCTTCTCCCTTTACCCGAACGTAGCCGACCAATTCAAAGGTATCCTCCATGGATGCCACACAGCGAAAATTCGGCAGGGCGTGGTCGTGCCCGATGCCGATCTGAACGATTTTAATTCTTCTCACGGGCTCTCTCCTCCAGATAAGCGTCCAATCGGTCAAAGTCCTTGGGAAGAATTCCCTTTGCGGCAAGGCGCAGGCCCTCTCGGATGGGCATCAATTCCTCCTGCTTCAAGCCTGCATCCCGCAACACCTTGCTGTTGTCCACGCTCCGATGGTAAAGGCGGTCGTAATGCAGAATAAATTTTGCCCAATTCAGCTTCGATTCCGAAGGATTCTCTCCTGCAATGAGGCGCAAAAAGTCCTCCGTATCGCAAAACTCAGCCTCCAGCCCCAAGGTGCTTTGATAATACGCCAGAACCTCCCCCCAGGTCAGGGTTTCGGCTGTTGCAACGTTGTAGATCTCTCGCTTTGCGGCGGGATGAAACATCAGTCCGCCGATCATTTTTGCCACGTCCTCGCCCCAGATCATGGTGGTTTTTTTATCCAGGGCCTCATAAGGCAGCACGATCTTCTTCCCTGCGTAAGCTCTGAGAACGATTTCGTTTTTACTCCAGGTCACCAGTGGCACCCTTCCCGGGCAATATACCACGGTGGGACGGAGAATGGTCCAGTTCTTTTCCTTGGAGCTTGTCAAAAGATCCTCCATTCTGCATTTGATCTGCGCGTAGCCTGTGCTTTGGTGCCAAATATCACAAGGGTGTAGGCTTTCCGACAAGCGGGGAGAATCCTCCGTCAAGGGAGCATTCGGGCTGTCAGCGTAGACCCGATAAGAGGAAAGGGCAAAATAGTGGTCGGTGGAATTCAAAAACATCCGATAGCGGCTTTCGTATGAAGAAATGTCCCGATACCACATGAAATCCACCACGGCATCGTATCCTTTTGATAAATATTGCTCCAGAACCCGATTGTCCAAGGCGTTGGCAAAATGGTAGCGAATGCCGTCGGAGTCCTTTTTGATTTCGCCTGCAATGGCATCCACCTCGTATCCTTTTTGTGCCAGAAGGGGACACAGGTATCTTCCCATGGTTCCCGTTCCGCCGATGACCAAAACTTTTTTCATAAAATCCCCCTGTTTTTCAGAATCGTTGATGATTGCTTTTATTATAGGCTGTTGACGGCGGGACCGAAAGTGAGTATAATACTGAAAAAAGAGCACAATCCTACGGAGGATTATTTCTATGAAACGGGAAGAAGAACATTTTTGTAGATTTTTTGCGAAAAGAAACGTGAAAAGCGGTTCCTATACAGCAGGTACCAAAATCGGATTCTCCGCAATGCGGCTGGCTTTCATCAAGCAGGGAAGATGCACGGTGGAAACGGAAGGAGGAGAAGTTTTCCATCTGCGGGAGGGCAGCGTTTGGTTTCTTCCCAAGCTTGTCTCCTACGTTTCCCATTGGCAAGCCGAAAACGGGGCCGTTTGCTACGACGTGGCGGAATTTGACGTGGATTTTCTCTCCCTGTACTACCAATCGATGCAGGTCCTTTTTTTGCCCGAGGCGGAAAAGGAGTTTGATCTTTTGCTGGAGGGCTGGGAAAAGGAGGATTCCCTGCAAAGCCTTTCCGCACTGTATCAGCTGCTTCATCGGGTTTTGCCGCTGTTGAAAAAAAGCGAGAATAAATGGGGAGATCGAATTTTGCCTGCCCTGAAGTATTTACGGGATCAGAATTCCGAAACGGTTCGGGTGGAGAAGGCCGCTTCTCTTTGCTATATGAGCCCCTCCCGCTTTTTTCGAGGTGTTTCGGGAGGCGGTCGGCATTTCTCCCATTCAATACAAAAACCGCATCAAATTGGCACGGGCGGAGGCTCTTTTGCTGCAAGGGAAGACCGCCGAGGAGGTTTGCGAGCTTTTGCATTTTTCCTCTCCCACCTTTATGCGGCGTATGATGAAAAAGCATCTGGGGGTGATCCCCCGCGATATCAAAAAGGGCATCAGCATTTGAGATCGGAAAAGCGAGGTGAATCTCACCCCGCTCATTTTTCGTGCTTATTGATTTTTCCAACTCTCAACGGTTCGCATAGCAATGGTTTTGATGCTGAGCACCATATCGCCCTCGCTGCTTTCCCGCGGTCTTGAGGTAATGCGCCGATAATAGCTTTCGTCAAAAAAGGCCTTTTCAAAGGCATCGGAGATCGGCGCCCGCAGATCCGCGTGCCGATTGCCGATGCGCACCAGCGCCATCAGCGCTTGCGACGTAAACTGAAAATAGATATCGTTAAAATCGGCGATCCGATACCTTGTGGTTTTCAATTCCGTTTGGTGGTAGACCTTGTTTTCGATCTCGTTTTCATCGCAGATCAGGCGGATCAGCTCTTCGGTAATGCCTCTGTCGCCCAGTCTTCCCAGCCAATAAATGGCCATACAGCCCCGAAGCTGATTGTTCTTGCGGCAATCAAGGAGCATCACCCCGTCCCGCTCCTTTGCCATTTCCCGCAAAAGGTCTGCCGATTCCTCGCTTCCCGCGGCGGCCACCGCAAAGGCGGCGTGCTTCCGCAAGGCTTCCTCTTTCGAGTACAAAAGGGGACGCAAGGCCTCCAAAGCCTTTTTGCCCATTCGTTTTGCCGACCAGATCGCCTCGCCGGGGCTTTGGGTTTTCAGCACCTCCGCGAGCGCCGAGGCGTCTTCGATCCACGTTACGTCGCGGGGGATCAAGGGAGAGCCGTCGTAGTTTTTGCGGCCGTCTACGCGAAAGCCGCGATTGTCATCCTTGTGCAGGCAGTTGCTTTTTTCAAGACGCTCCTTCAGATCCTCGTAGGCAACCTTGCGCAGGGGCTTTTCTTGCTTTACGGAAAGGCTGGCCCATTCCGCGGCGGACTCTGCCGCCTTCTTCATATCGGGGATCATACGGACACAGCTGGAAAGATCCCGATCGATCCCCAGCGCTCGGCAAGGAACCAAAATGCCGTCGAAGCCCTTCGGCAGAAGTCCCTTGTAGGGCACCGCTACGGTGACGTTGTAGGCACCGAGATTGGCACCGATGGCCCAATCGCCCATGACATCCCCGTCAAAAGCAATGTCCCAGCCGTGCTTGTCCAGATCCGCGTAGGAATAGAACATCGGGGTCTCGGTGGGGCGTTCCGCAAACAGATCCTGTACGTGTGCCGTTTCCTCCGCCAGAATGCGCCGTCCCTCACGGATTCCCAAGAGGGGCATTTGAGCAATGATGGTGCCCTTCTTTTTGCTCTCCGGAATTTGGAAGGAGCGGGCAAAGAGGATCGCTCTTGAAAGATCGTTTTCATCGAACTGATTGACTCTGCCGAAATCGATGTTGTTATAGCGGTATTTTTCGCCGTTAAACAAAATGGAAACCAAGGAATAGGGCTGCATTTTTCCGTCCGATTCCCGACCGAATTCCGTTTCACAGCCTGCCATCACCGCAACGTGAGCCTCTGCGGTGCAGTCCATCACGATCTTTGCTTTGTAATCCCAAAAGCGTCCTTCGGAGAAGACCCTGACACCGATCACGGTGCTTTCCTCCAAAAAGATGCCGCAAACCTTGGATTCGTAAAGAAGGGTGACCCCCTCCTTCAGCAGGGACTGCTCCGCCACAAATTTGCGGCTTTCCGAGCGGGTATGGGTATACCTGTCTGCAAAAACAGCGACCTCTTGATCGGGCTTGCGGTAGCGGCCGCCGACACCGTCGAAATAATGACTGGGCACTCCGCCTACGGTGTGAATTCCGCCCACGGCGGTGAAGGCCTCGATTCCCAAAACAAAAAGGCCGTTTTCCGCACAGTAGAGGGCGGCAAGAGAGCCTGCCGTTCCCAAGCCGCAGACGATGACGTCAAATTCCTTTGTAAAATCGGGGGAATTGACCGCTCGTTTGATTTGTTTTCCGTCACGGATTTCAGAAAGATACGTCACAGGGCTGCCTCCTTTCCGGTAAGACCCGCATCCAGGGCGAGAATGGGATTGTCGTATTGTTTGGAGGGTAAAAGAAGAATACCGTTCTCGGAGGCGGGAATCTTTTCCTTTACTTGATAGTCAAATTCATTGGCGGAGAGAATCAGTTTTTCCCCTTCGGAAAAATTCTCCATTACCTGAAGCACGATGCTTCTTGCCTGAGGATAATTGCAGAACAAAGGTACCTCGCATTGCAGGATCCAATGATTCTCCATTTCGCCCCGCAAAAAGCGGACACCCGAAAAATCGGGGGTGCGCGGACTTTCGATCAAAAGATTATAGCTTTTGGAAAGGCTCATCTCGGGTGTGCAACGGGTGTCGATGATGTGCTCGGCCTCGTAAAGTCGGTAGCCGTTCACACCGTGGGTCTCACACAAAAAGCCGTCTGCGGTTTTTTGAACGGAGATCAGCTCGGTTTGAAACCGAACCTTCGCTTCTTTGAAAAAAGGATAAAAGTTTGCCTCGAAGCCGTAGGGGCCTGCGGGGCTTTCCGCCAGGAGCTTTTGAAGAGCCTTGGCCTCATTTCCCGTTACGGGCTTTTCATAATGACATCCGAAATTCAGGGCACCGAAGAATTCATAGCCCGCCCAAGCACTTCGCTCAATGACCAGACATTCCTTTTGATACCTTTTGGCAAGCCCTGCCGCCAGACAGCTTGCTCCCAGCACGATCACCTTATACATAGATCGAATCCTTTCCGAAAAGATTATTGTTTCTTGCCTATAGATTACAGGAAAATGCAGAATTTTTCTATCTTTTTCTTGCTTTTTGATTCCGATTTCTTGCAAAATCCAAAAAAAGGTGTATAATGACAAGAAGGAGGCGATGCTGTGATCATTGTGCATAACGGAAATTTTTCCCTTCGTTTTTTGAAAAAGGAGCCCACGTCGCCCTTCGTTCCCAAGAGTGCGTTTTACGGAGATTTCAGGATCTGTCTTGTTTTGGAAGGAGAGGCTGTCTGGGAAATCGAGGAAAAAGCCCACCGAATTCGAAAAGAGGATATGATCCTTTTGGCACCGCATCAAAAGCGGCAATTGCTTTCCGTCGGAGAAGGAGGCCTTCGGCTTTGCGTGTTCAAGCTGTCCCGCAATGCGTTTTCCGCCATACATCATTTTCTGTTTTTTCTCGAATGTGTGAACAATCAAAAAAGCGTGATCCACAGCGAGATCCTTTCGGATCTGCTGAGAGAGATCCTTCTTGAATGGGAGGAGGAGAGCCCCCTTCGGTATGAAATGGCCTCGGCCAAATTGACCGAGTTTTTTATCAAGGCGGAGCGTCTTTTGAATTACCGCTCCCGTCCTATGAAAAAGGAGCAGCGAGCTCTCTTGGATTTGATGGATTATATTGATGAAAACGTCACGAGAGGGATCAGCCTGCGCGGGGCGGCCGAACGGATCGGTCTGAGCGAGAGTACGCTCTCCCGCCGCTTTTTTGCCTTTAACGGAATCACCTTTCAGCAGTACGTGACCGAAAAGAAAATACAGCACGCGATCTCTCTTTTGGAAAGCAGCTCTATGAAGATGATTGATATTGCCTTGGAGAGCGGATTCGAAAGTGTCAGCGGCTTTTACGATGCCTTTAAACGGAAAACGGGCAGTACCCCCAATCGCTTCTGCAAGATGGATTTGTAATCGCATGGAAAGAGTGATGCGGGCTGAATTTTTAAAAGAATGTGCTATACTGATCTGTCAATGTGAAGGAGAATGAATATGGAAGAAAAGTTTTTTGAAGAATTAACCTATCTGATTTCTTACCCGAAAGATTTTCAAGAAGGTAAAAAATACCCCTTACTCCTCTTTTTGCACGGGCGCGGTGCCAGAGGTGCGACTACCGAAAAGCTACACCGTTACCCCAGCCTGATGCATCTTTTGGAGCGACAAGACGAGAGAGGCTTTCTTTTGGTGGCTCCTCATTGCTCACGTGGCGATTGGAACGAATGGATGGGGCATCTGATCCGCTTGATTGAGCAGATGCGTGAATATTCCTACGTGGACAAGACCCGCCTGTATCTGACGGGCAACAGCATGGGCGGCTACGGAACCTGGGCGCTTTCGATGCTTCGTGCCCATTGGTTTGCTGCCGCAATGCCCCTTTGCGGCGGCGGTATTGCAGGCGGTGCCAAGAATTATGAAGCGCTTCCCATCCGAGCCTTTCACGGTCTTCGGGATAAGGTAGTGGATCCCATCGACAGCTTGCAAATGGCCAAGGCGATTTGCAGTGCAGGGGGACATGCGGAATTGATCCTGTTTCCGAAGCTTGCACACAATTGCTGGGACACGGTTTATACTGACGAAAAAAACTACGATTGGCTTTTCTCCTTTACCAACGAGCGCTCTTCGGAAGTGACCGAACGGCTTTCTCTTTCATAAAAAAAGTGTTCGCTGTGATTTTGTATTTTTGATTTGTAACGAGAACGGAACGAACGAAGAGAGGATTTTATATGAGTAACGAGAATTTGTATATTACCGAGGGTATGCCGATTGAAAATAATCGAAAGCAAAACGAAGGAATTGTCTATTTTGAGTATTTGCATTTCAATGGAGCGGATCTGTTTACCGTGGTTTGCTTGCCGAAAAAGGAAGGAAAATTTCCGACCGTGATCTATCGCTCTCCCTATGTGGATGCCGATCAGGACAGAAAGGAAGAGGCGATTGCAAACAGGCACTTGACCACGCATCAAGAGTGGATCAAAAGCGGGTATGCCGTTGTATATCAGCATTGCAGAGGGCGTGGAAAGAGCGGCGGCGACTGCATTCCCTATATCAACGAGCGGGAGGACGGATTGTTTCTGCAGGAATGGATTCGCCGTCAGCCCTTTTATAACGGGGAACTCTTTCTTTGCGGCGGAAGCTATATGGCGGCGGTGCATTTTGTAACAGCTCCTTTTGCCGAGGATATCAAGGGCGCCGTGCTTCGCTTGAAGGATACCGAGCGATATACGGGCTACTATCGCAACGGCTTTTACAAAATGGGGCTTCACGGTCGCTGGTACGTGGATATGTATAAGAATAAAACCATGCCCCGAAAGAATTATACCCACGAAAGCTTTCATATTTTGCCGCTTTCGGATTTTTCAAGGCAGGTGTTCGGAGAATCGGTAGCCAATTTTGACGAGATCCTAAAGCACCCCGATCCCAAGGATGATTTTTGGAATACCAGAGACGGCGGGGGCGAATCCCGCGGGGCAGCCGATCACGCCAACATTCCCATTTTGTTTGAAACGGCCTTTTACGATATCTTTACCGACGGCATTTTTAAGATGTGGAGAGGGCTCGGAAGTGAAACCAAGGCCAAATCCGCCTTGGCCGTTCACCCCTTCGGTCACGGATGCCGCGGAGAGGTGGAGCCCATCAATTTTGAGAATGGCAGTTTGAACAAGGAATTTGCCAACTATCAGATCAGGTGGATGGATTATGCCCGAGGGAAGGGAGAACCTCCCTTTGAGCTCGGAAAAATTACCTATTATAAGCTTTTTGACAGCAAGTGGTGCTGTGACGATTTTGAACAGCCCCGAGACAGCCTGAAATTTGTTTTGGGCGAAGAAACGGTCTCGTATCGCTATGATCCGCACGATCCGGCAAGCTTCAAGGGAGGCTTGTCCGCCAATTTCGGTGGGAATTACTGGCAGGATCCACCCAATCTGCGGCAGGATATCATTACCCTTTATACGCCCGAATTTCGGGAGGATACCTTCGTAAAGGGAAAAATGAGGGCACAGCTTAAGGTGAAAAGCGACTGTGAGGATACTTGCTTTTATATGCGCATTATGCTCTGCAAGAAGGAGGGGGATTACGGCCTTCGGGACGATATCAACCAGATTTCGAATTTCTGCGAGGAATATGTTTCAAACAGCGAAATTCTGATGGATTTCTCCTTTGACGATCACGCCTTTGTGATTCAAAAGGGGGAAAGGCTTCGGATCGATATTTCCTCCTCTGCATTTCCCCATTACGTCCGCCATACCAACCGAAAAGGTCTCTTTTCCGCTCAGACCGAAACCAAAGTGGCTCATAACACCGTTATTTTGAAGGATTCCTATCTTGAAATTCCCGTCGAAAAATAACGTTTGGATTCGGAATCCTATCCATTCAAAAAGCCTTGTCCGATCTTCTGACGTCGGACAAGGCTTTATTCTTTCCCCACAAGGGTGTTTCTTATTCAATTTCGTATGCCACCGAGGCAAGGCGCCCCGCCGCCAGCGCAAGGGAATCGCATTCAACGTATTCACCCAAGCTGTGAACCCCGCCTCCGAGAGGGCCGAAGCCGTCGAGACAGGGGATGCCCATTTGGGTAATATCGGCGGCATCGGTTCCGCCGAAGACCGAGCACATTTCCACGTCGTTCAGGCCGTTTTCCACAAAGATCTTGCGCACCTTTTGGAAAAGCTCCTCGTTTCGCTTCTCCTTGGTCATGGCTACGCGGCTGCTGACCAAAACGCAGGTACAAGAGGTTCCCTCCACAAAAGAGGTCGAGGCGATCTTATCGGCGATTTGCAGGATCTCCTTTCGCTGTGCTTCCGTTTGAAAACGGAAATCAGCCGTGAAGCTGCAGCTTTCGGGAACGGTATTTTCCGCCGATCCGCCTTGGATCAGACCGCAGTTGCAGGTGATGCTCTCGGGATCCTTGTATGCTTCCAAGCGAATGATCTTCTCGGCTGCCTCGCGAATGGCACTGATGCCCAAATGACAGCGGCTGGAATGGGCCGCTTTTCCCGAAACGGAAAAACGGAATTTGCAGATCCCCTTGGTGGAAATGATCAGCGAATTTTCCCGTCCGGATTCCGTATTCAGAAAAGCGATGCAGCCCTTTGCCTTTTCACCCATATATTGCACGGTGGTCTTGTTACTGCTTCGGCTTCCGTTTTCCTCGTCGCTTTGCAGCAAAAGCTTCACAGGTCTGTCGCAAAAACCGCATTTTTCCAAGGCATCCATTGCCAAAAGAGAGGCGGCAATTCCGCCCTTGCAATCGAGAACGCCGGGACCGAAGAGCCTTTCTCCGTCCCGACGCACGGGCGTTTTGCCGAAGGAGCCCAGCGGATGAACGGTATCCATATGACCCGAAAAGCAGATCGGTTCTTTTTTGGCATCGGGATTCATGGTAATACACCAAACATCCCCCGAGACGCTTTGGTGCTGTCTTTCCGTAAGCCATCCCTTCTTTACGGCGATCTTGGCAATGTAAATGCCGACTTGGTCAACACCCTTTTTGTATTCCGTTGGACTTTCAATGGCGGCAAGCTCCGTTAGCAGCTGAAGATATTCCTCCTTCAGCGAATCAATTACAGAAAATAACTCTTTGCATTTCATTTTTGTTCCTTCATTTTTGTTGGTATCGATCTTGAAAATCCTTTGCGTTAATAGGTCAACTCGGGATTTTCATCCGTTTGCGTGTAGGGGATCTGAACCGTCTCTCCCAAAAGATCGGCACGGATGGCCGTATACAGCCAGGGACGCAGGGGTCTGTTCGGGGGCCTGAGCACGTGCTGGGCATAAAAGAAGCTGATACCGTTGACGGGATCAACCGAGGCGTAGGAGCCTGCCGCACCCGCCCAACCGAATTCGGTGTGATTGGGCTTTTGCCGCGGTGCACGCATTCCCAAGCCGTAGCCGATGCCGTCGGTGCCGTAGCTGTAGGTGGCCCGTTGCGAGGGGGTTAAGCGATCCGTGGCCATCAGGGCGATCGTTTCCTTTTTCAGAATGCGGTCTCCGAGGCGCAAGGCCTCCAAAAACAGAATATAGTCCTCCACGGTGGAAACACAGCCTGCGCCTCCGCTGGCGTAGGCCTTGCCGGGACGGAAGGAGTTGGTCCACCAAGGTTCAAATTCGCCCGTCTCCGCTCGGTAGCGATACTGCCGCGCAAAGCCCTCCCAATCCTCAAGAGGGTGCAGAAAATCGGAATGCATCATTCCCAAGGGATCAAAAATATGCTCCTTGACGTAGTCCTCAAATTTTTGGCGGGAAAGGATCTCCACCAAGGCCGCCAGAACGTCGTGGCTGAGGCTGTATTTCCAAGCTGCCCCGGGCTCAAAGGAGAGGGGATTCTTTGCCAATCGGGAGACCGTTTCCACAGTGGGACAGGGATTTTTTCCGCCGTCGTAATATTCCAGCATCGGCGGAGTCTTTAAGGCATAGGTCATACCGGAGGTCATTTCAAACAGATGGTGGATCCGAATGGGATTTTGTGCTTTCACAAAGCCTTCTCCCGTTTTGACGAGCATTTCCCCGAAAGCGGGAATATAATCGGATAAATTGTCCTCCAAGGAAAACAGTCCCTTTTCCCAAAGCTGCATGGCCGCGGCGCAGGTAATCAGCTTGGAGCAGGAATAAATGTGAAATTTTTCTTTTCCCTGCATGGGAATTTTGTTTTCGCGGTCGGCATAGCCGCCCATATGCCGCAGAATGCACTCTCCGTCCTTATAAACGATCAGATCGAAGCCGGGAATGCCCATTTTCAAAAAATGTCGGCACAGAGCCTTGGTTTGTTCAAACAAGGTACCACCTCCTCTGCCAAGAATATACCATTTTTGAAAAAAAGTCAACACCGAAAGGGAAGACGTTAAATTTTTGTTTACTTTTCTTTTTATTCGTGGTACAATTTTTGAAAATGATCGTACGATAACGAGGAGGCTTTGAAATGGAAGAGAGAATGGAAGAAAAAATTTTTGAGGTACTGCCGTATCACGTCTATTATCCGAAGCATTTCTGCGAGGATAAAAAGTATCCCTTGGTCATCTTTTTGCACGGTGCGGGCACCAGAGGGGAATCAACGGAGAAGTTGAAAAAGAATGCGGGCGTCAAGTGGCTGCAAGGCTATATGTCCGATCGCAACTACGTTCTTTTGGCGCCCCATTGCAAGAGCGGCACCTGGAACGAGTGGATGAGCTTTTTGATCCGCCTGGTGGATGAGATGCGAAGCCTTCCCTATATTGACAAGACCCGCGTTCACCTGACGGGAAACAGCATGGGCGGCTACGGAACTTGGGCTCTTGCAACGCTTCGCGCCGATTGGTTTGCCTCGGCCATGCCCATTTGCGGCGGCGGCATCGGTGGCTTTGCCAAAAATCTGGTGGATCTTCCCATCCGAACCTTCCACGGCCTGCGGGATAAGCTGGTAGATCCCATTGAGAGCCTGCAAATGGCCAAGGCAGTGAACAATGCGGGGGGACATGCGGAATTGATCCTGTATCCGGAGCTTTCTCACAACTGCTGGGATGCGGCATATTCCGATGAGAAAAACATCGATTGGCTTCTTTCCTTCACCACCGAGCGGAACAAAACCGAGACAGAATCGCTTTCGGGCGAGATCTACGGCTGAGAAAACACGCGTTTTCTTTCTTTTCAAAAGTTGATCCTTTGAAGAAACGGACTGTAAAGCATTGGCTTTGCAGTCCGTTTTTATGGAATGTTTTATTGGAATGTTATTCCTCCCAGCGCCACCTTTGCTGAAGAATGACCGCAGGCTCATTTTTCTTGGGGTGAGCGTAAAACACCGTCAAAAGACTGTGATCTGCCAGCTCTACCGTGGAGGGATAGCCCAGATCGGGATCAACCCCATTGACGTAGAGGCTGTGGTCGGTATCCCAGGTATTGCCTCCGTCTCGGCTGAACATGGCCTTGATGCCGAAGGGGGCACAGCGGTCCCCATAGGTGGAGATCAGCATGCCGGAGGAGTGGCAAAACAGATGAGGCGGAGAGCCGCCCATACGGGAAAGAATTTGTCTCGGCCTGCTCCAGCTTTTTCCTCCGTCGGCAGATTCCGATTGAAATACCGTAAAGATCGGATCATTTTTGTATTGATGCACGCGGATATGCGCCAAAATTCTGCCGTCCTTTAGGGCAATGGCGTGGGGCTCGCAGAAGGTGGGCTCGATCTCGCCCATCTTTACACGCTCGATTTCGCCGACTGCTTCGGTTTTTCCGTCGGGGAGAATCTTGTGGGCTTGAATGGCGTCGATCCCGTTTTCGGAATCTACGGCTCTCCCTACCCAGAGAAGTGTTCCGTCCGGGAGCTCCGTGGGACCGTGGGGAGAGGTGACGGGGCTCTTTAGGAGTTTGCCGAAGGTGATGCCGCCGTCGTGGCTGATGCGAAAGGTGTTCCCCAAAAATTCTTTTTCCTCCTCGGGTGAGATCTGATTGAGGTATTCCAGATCGTAGGCACTTTTGGCGTGGCGTCTTTGAAATTCCACGGTGTTGTTAAAGGAGGTAACGATCACGCCCTTTTTTCCAAAGGTAGCAATGCCGCCGTCCCGATCGTCCAGAACGGTGTCGATAACGGGCGCGGGTGCTGTGTAGCGGGCTCCCTCGTCGTTGCTGTAAACGATCACGGTTTTCCCGAAGGGACAAATATGGCGAAGCCGAAAGCCTGAGGCCACCACCGCAATGACACCGCTTTGGAGTCTTGTCACCGTGGGCCAAGCGAAATAATGATGACGGCTTTGAGGGTTTTCCATAACGATCCGGGGCTCGCCGATGGGGATGATTTTCATGAGCGATTTTCTCCTTACACTTGATTGAAATATAGAGTGGGCTGCTCTCAGGCCATGGTTTCCAGCATTTTTTCCGTCACCTCGTAAAGGCAGGGGCGGCCTTCGGAAAAGCGGGCATATTCCTCCCGCATATATTCGCCCATTCTTCTCACCTCATTTCCGCTGCTGCCTGCAATGTGGGGGGTTAAAATGCAGTTGGGAAGGGTGTAAAGAGGGCTTTCCTCCATAGGTGGCTCGGGATCGGTCACGTCCAGAATGGCAGTCAGATCGGGTCTTTTTTGAAGGACCTCAATGAGCTCGGCCTCCACCACCTGAGCGCCCCGACCTGTGTTGAGAAAGGTGGCGTAAGGGGGAAGGCTCTCAAAATGGCATCCTCTCAGCATTCCCTGCGTTTGGGCGTTGTTGGCGAGGTGGTTGGAAACCACAAAGCATTCGCGAAAGAGCCTTGCCAGATCCGTTTTTTCCACGCCCAATTCCGCCGCCCGTTCATCGGGCAGAAAGGGGTCGAAGACCAAAACCTGCAGAGCGTAATCCTTCAGACGGGAAATGACCATTTTTCCGATCATTCCCGCTCCGATCAGCCCCACCTTTCCTCCGTAATTGCCGGGAAAATGGGCGTGGAGCGCTTTTGCCGCCTTGCGGTCTTCGTACCGCATGGTTTGAAAAAAGCCCTTGTTGGCAAGAACGATCTGCGCAACGGTGTATTCCGCCACGGGAACGGCGTTGGCCGCCCAAGCGGAAAAAATACGAACGCCGCATCGGAGAAAGGGACGGGCAAATTTTTGAACCGTACCCGCCCCGTAGAACACGGCCTTCAAGGAGGGGAGGCAGGATTGGATCTCCTCCTCGCTAAGGGAGGGCATTCCCCAGGTGGAAAAAATGATCTCGGTATCCCGAAAAAGATCGGGGCGACTCAGCAGATCCTCCTTGGTGTAAACGGGATCCGAGGTTTTGTAAACCGCCCGAAGCTTATTTTCTTTTTCACTTACGTAAATCTGTTTCATTTTACAATCTCCCGAAGCGCATCGGCTTCCCGTGTTAAGCTTTCCAATTTTCCGTCCGGCATAAATTCGAGTAGCAGGGTGTGGGGGCCATCAAAGGCACCAAGATACCTTCTCCATTCCTCCACCGCCTCCTCCAAGGGGAATTTTTCCTTTTCCCGCCAATTGAAAACGTGCAGATGCTCGGTGTAGGGGGCAAGGCTCTCGGCATAGGAAAGATTTTCTTTGAAGCTTCGGTGCTGGCTCGGCTGCCAATACATCCGAAACGAGGGACTGTCTACCGCACGCATCAGAGAAAGGGCGGCCTCTTTTCGGTTGGTGAAGGTTTTTTTGTGGCATTCCAGACAAAGGATCATCCCTGCTTTTTCGGCTTCTTCTGCGGCTCTTTTACAATCATCCCAAAGAAGCTCTCGCTCCCGATCGCCGTAGTCCTCACTGTTTTGATGGCCGCACCAAAGGCGGAGCAGATTCGTTCCCAAAATACTTGCCGCCTCCATATAGGCGGAAAGCTCCGAAAGGGGAGTGACCCCCAAGCGAAAATAGGTGCCATAGGAGGAGCAGGTTATCCCGTGTTCTTTTGTCAGGGCGGCAATGCTTTCGGCCTTTTCGGGCGGACAGTGCACGTCGCTTCCCCATTCGATGGCCGAAAGCCCGGCCTTTTTCATTTCTTTTAGAATATCTTCGGGGCTTCGGTCCCGAAAGGATACGGAGCAGAGCCCAAGTGTATGGTTCATCATAAGCCTCGTTTCGTGTAGTCGTTTTTTGGAAAGGGGATCAAAAAACGTTTTTCGTTTCCCGAAAGCTGCGCCAAACGTTTTCAAAAAAGTCGTCGTCCCGAGGAATGGGGCGTACCCTTCGAAGAGAGAGACGGTATCCGCTCTCGTCCCAAAGAACCTCCTGTACCGATTCGGGATCGCCGTTTGGCTTTGCCATGGCGGTCAGCACAGCCCCTTGGGTCAGCAAAACGTCACGCAGGTCGGGGTCGGCGGTGCGGTCCAATTCCTTCAGAACGGCCTGCAGGGTGGCACGAATCCTCTCGGGATCCCGTACCGCGGCGGCAGTATCGCTCATACGGCGCTGAACCAAACGGAGCTTTTCGGGGGCATCGGGCTCTTTTCGGATCTTGACCTTACCTGCCAAGGAGCAAAACAGATCCTCCTTCGGCATCGGGCTCGGATGGGAGGCAACGTATTGTGCCGCCCGAAGAGCGCCCACCTGCCCTGCGTTGAGGGCAGATCCACCGGGACGGGAAATGCCGTGGGTACCGGCGCATTCTCCCACCGCAAACAGCCCCTTGACGGAGCTTTGCCACCACAGATCCACACCGATCCCGCCGTTGTTATGCTGAGCACACAAAGCGATCTCGAGATACTCTCGGTGCAGATCCACGCCCTTTTCCCGATACAGCTCCACGGCGGGGGCATTCATTTTTTCAAGGCGCTCGATGGGGGTGCCGAAGCACACGCCCGCCCGCTTCAGATAGTCGTATGCTTCACCCGAAAGCTTGGAAAAATCCATATCGAATGGATTGTGCATAAAATCCAAAAAGACTCTGCGTCCCTTTTCCACCCGCTCGCGGTGCACCGCAAGATCGATCAGAGAGGAGCCGTTTTCCGCTTTTTTGGGGTCGAAGGGCCATTGATAGCCCTTTAAGAATACAAGGGAAAGGCCGCGGTATCGATCCTGAAAGAAATCCCACAAAAAGTCGTGCTCCTTGCCGTTTTCATCGATGGAAACAAAACGGGGCAAAACCTGCATATAGCTGCCCGAAACGTTCCAGCGGGGGTTGGCGGAGGCCAGTCCGTATTGCCACAGCGCGGGGTTTTGAAGCTTTGCCCCCGCCTCCACGGCAAGCCCCGTGGCGCCTCGGTGACAGGCGGGGTAAACGCTGTCGGCGTAGATGCCCGCAGGTCCGCCCGTAGCCAACACCAGATCGCCGCAGCGGAAGGCAATAAGGCCGCTTTTTTTCATTCCGATAAAGCCGCAGACCCGATTGTCGTGCACGAGGATCTTTACCGCGCGGATTTTGTCGTATATGGGAATTTCCAGCGCCCTTGCCTCTTTCTCCAGTGCTTCGGTCATATATTTTGAGGTGAGGGGTCCCGCGCTGGTGGCGCGTTCATAGGGATCATGGTCGGTTTTGTAGCCGACGTATTCACCGTAGCGGTTGGTGGGAAAGGGAACACCGAGCTCACACAAATGCAAAAAGGAGCGCGATGATAAGGACGCCTCGCATAGGGCGTTGTCTCCGTCCACGCAGCCGCCGTCGAACAGATTCTGCGCCATTTTCCGAACCGAATCGGCTCTGTCACCCGATAGCCCCAGCTTATAGTAGGTTTGCTTGTCCGAGCCCGTGTTGCGGGAGGTTCCGAATTTTATCCCTTCGGTGACCATGGCCACCGAGACGCCGAGCCTTTTGAGGCGGCAAGCGGCGCTAAACCCTGCCGCTCCCGTTCCGATGACGATACAAGAATGGGTCTTTGTTTCCATCACAGTCTCCTGATGTGGAATCCGCCGTCCACCTCAATGGATTGCCCCGTCACGTAGGGAAGGGCACCGCTTGAGAGGGCAAAAACCGCCGCGGCCACGTCCTCGGGAGTTCCCCAGCGCTTGATGGGCAGCAGGCCTTTTTCGATCAGAGCATCGTATTTTTCCTGCACGCCTTTTGTCATATCGGTGGCAATGATCCCGGGGCGAACCTCGTTGACGGCAATGCCGTATTCCGCGAGGCGATGGGCAAACAGCTGTGTTACCATAGAGAGTCCCGCCTTGGAAATGCAGTATTCCCCTCGATTGATAGAGGAGGTGTAGGCGGAAATGGAGGAAACGTTGCAGATAAAGCCCTTTTGTCCTCCGCGGATCATCTTTTCGGCGACGGTCTGGGTGAGAAAAAAGCTTCCCTTCAAATTCACTTCCATCACCGCATCGTAGCTCTCCTCGCTCATTTCCAACAGATCCGCTCTGGTTTTGGGAGCGATCCCCGCCACGTTGACCAGAACGTCAACCCGATCCGTCAGCGCGGCGAAGGCAAGGCGATCCTCCGCTTTGGAAACGTCCCCCGAGAAATAAATCAAGCGCTCGTGGGAAAAGGGACATTCGGTTCTTCGGCTCATTCCGAATACACGGTAGCCCTCCTGCAAAAATTTTTCGGCAACCGCTCTGCCGATACCGGCGGCGGCACCTGTGATCAATACGTGTTTTGTCATAATTTCCTCACGTGAAATGTAAATTCGGCCTTTTCCTTTCCGTCTCCCATCAGGCGGATGCGCCAAAGCCCCTTGGTTTCCCAAGAATTCTCAAGCTTTGCATCTTTGTTGAAATCGAGGTATTGTGCCTCCCACGGAAGATCGGTCTCCAACAAAAAGGCATCTCCCAGAAGAAGGCCTCTCTCGTGCTTTTGGGGAGAATATAGGGTAATCAGATTCTCCGTAATGGGGAGGGGATCCTTTTTGAAGACAAATCGGTCTCTCCAAAACAGTCCTTCCTCCGTCAGAGTCAGAAATCTCCGCACTTCTTTCAGCCCTGCCTCGGGGGGATACGCCTCGGAAAAGGAGATCTCCAGCGTTTGATCGCAAAGATCAAAATGCTCCGCCTTGAATTCGGCTCCCACCAATTGATCGTAGGTGCCGACTGTGGGGAGATTATGCCAAGCGCTTTGCATCGTCCAAATGGTATAGCGCTCGGGGCCGAAGGTCTGACGGGTGTAGGTGCCGCATCCGGGATCGATCAAAAGGGGCTTGCCCTCGTGGTAAAGAAGAAAGCTTCCCACGTCGTTATGATTGTGGTTTTCCTTGTTGTGTCCGCCCTTGGCCGCCAAAAGCCAAGCGCCCTCCCGCAGAACGGCATTCTGCAGATTCGGAAGGATGGATCGCTTCGGCGCGGTCATAGGCGGTATGGCATCGATTTTTTCCTTGAAGCAATAGGAGAACAGTATTTCCTTGATACCGCATCCTCGAAACAGCTCTGAGAACGATGTTTTTTTTCGGTTCTTTTTCAGAACCGCAGCCAATTGGCAGAGAGAAGGCTCTCCGATTCGTTCTCCGAAGCCGAAAAGGGAATAATCCAAGAGAACGTTAACGCTTCCGTTTCCGTCTCCGAAATTGACAAATCGGCAGCCGTCGATCCAAACGCGAGCCTCGTACAAGGCGATCTCTTTGAGTTTCGGGTCGCAAAAAAAGTTGATTTGTCCGTCGGTGGTGCGATAGAGCAGATCGCAAAAGGAAAAGAGCTTGGCACCGGCCTTGGTCCAATAGCTGCTTCCTTCGTCACAGCCTCCGTCCGACGGAATGGAATCGTAGTACTTTTGAATTTCCGCAAAGAGCTTATTAAGGATCTGCTCGTGTCTGGTTTTTCTTTGAGGAAAAAGCAAAAGCACCGTAAGAATATTGCTTGTGATCCAAGCATTCCAGTTGTTGACGGTGGTGTTTCGGTATCCCATCCAAAAGAAATCATAGTGATTTTGATAGGGAGTCAGGATCCGACGGTCCAATTCGTATTCGATCCGATCCAGAATCAAGGGGCAGAAATTTTTCAGCTCCTCATACAAAACGTGATAGATCACGGCCAAAAGCTCGGCGGTTTCCGCGGCAAACAGATCGATGTAGGGGTCGTCCGCCCGTGGGAGGAGATCCTTTTTTCGCGCCGTAATGTTATGGGCGGAAAGACCCCAGTAGCTTTCCTCACAGATCAAAAAAATACCGTCGGTGATATCGGGGAGAAAGCGCCCCTTACCCTCCGATAATTCTCCCAGAAAAAGCGCTGTCAAAGCAAATCTGCGGGCAAAATGGGGAATTTCCTGAACCAAGCGGTTTCCCGAAATTTGAAATTCCATAAATTGCGTGGCGAGGATCAGCGGCCAAGAATAGCCCAGATAGGCTTCGGCCTCCGAAGCGGCCTCTTTTCCAATGGTCTTTTCCCAAAAAGCGCGGTCGGATGCGGGAGGGAACAGGCGGGTGGAAAAGAAATAATCGGAGAGCTTATTATGCTCTAACCATTTTTGAAACATATCAGGTCCTCGCTTTTTCTTGATAGATCGGCAAATAAACGTCCGAATCGCGGATCACGCAACCGGGGGTACCGCCGGGTCTTCTCATAATTTCCGAGCATTTGGAGCAGCAAAGGCAAAGCTTTTCTTTTTTCATTTCACCGTCCGAGAGAATATCCCGTGCAAAATCGGGATAAGCCAGAATCGTTCGTCCGAAGCCCGCAAAATCAAAGCCGCCATCCCTTACGTAGGCCGCGGCCACGTTGGGTGCGACCGTTCCCAAGAAGGAAAGGGCCGAACAGATCAGACTGATTTCGGGGACCTTTTTCCCCAAAAGGGCGGTTCCCTCCAGCATACGGGCAACTCCCTCCAGCGGGTGCTCCTCCGCCTCGTATCCGCCCTTGGCAAAGGGACGGTTTACGTGGGGATTGAAATAGGGATTTCCCATGGTAACGTTCAAAAGGCGAACGCCGTATTCCGAAAGCCTTTGAAGGAGCCAAAGAGGCTCGGTGGGATCAAATTCCGTGGAAGCGTCGCTTTTGACACCGAAGCCGTAAGGATAGGGAAAGCCGTCGTATACGTTCAGCCGTGAGGAGACCAGAAAGTCCTGGGAGCAGGCGGCGATGGCTCCCCGAATGCTTTCTCTCAGCAGGCGGGTTCTGTTTTCCAGGCTTCCTCCGTATTTACCGGCGCGCCGGTAGGCGGAAAGCAATTCGGAATTCAAATATCGGTGACAGCATTTGATATCCACCCCGTCAAAGCCCGCCGCCTCGGCAAGACGCGCTCCCTCCACCAGCGCCTCGGAGATGGCATCCAATCGCTCGTCCGTGACGATGCATTCCTTGGGGAGGGGGGATTCCTTTTCGAAAATGGGGTTGTTATAGGCAATCAGCGGTGCGGGAATGCCCTTGGGCTTGGAATAGCGCCCCGAATGGGTGGCCTGCATCAGAATCAGCGGGGTACAGCCGTTTTTCTTCAGAGCCGTTTCCTTGATCTCGGAGACGATCCGCTTGAAATCGTCCAGATTTTCCCTTGTGATCCAAAGCTGGCGGGGATTGGCTCTGCCGTCTTCCATTACGGCGGTGGCCTCAAACCAGATGATCCCCGCTCCGCCCTCGGCAAGGCGGCGGTAGCGGCGGTAGGTGAGGACGTCGGGGCGGCCGTCTGCCGTTCCGTCGCAGCCCTCCATGGCTTGGCAGACCAAGCGGTTGGGGGCGGTTTTGCTTCCGATTGTTTTCTTCTCCGATAAAACCTTAACGTCCTCCGAATAGGGGAGACAGGTTTTCAAAGCCTCGTTTTGTGCCCGAAAACACTCGGGGTCGGTGTAAACTCTTCGTTCCATTTGATACCTCACAGTCCCGCTTCCTTTCATCCGTTTGCGAGACTCTTCCTTTTGATGCTTTCATTGTAACGCAAAGAGGCCTTCTTTGCCATATCGATTCTGCTTCATTTTATGTAAATCTTGCAAAAACCAAAATTTTGTGTTATGATGGAAGCGGAGGTGATAGCATGGAGAAATTTCATCCGACCGCATATTTTTCCCGCGGAATCGTGAAAAAGGATCCCCATTATCATGATTGCCATCAAATGATCCTGGTGGTCAAGGGTGAGGTCTGCTTTTCTCTCGGCAGACAGCACTATACCGCCCGTGCGGGGAATGCCGTGATCTTCAGCCGCTATGAAAACCATTCGGTGCGGGTGCTGTCGCGGGAGTACGAGCGATACGTTCTGGAATTGGATCCGCAAGAGGGCGGGATCGAAAAATCCATGGAAGCTCTGCTGTCCAACCGTCCCGAGGGCTTTTGCCGTGTGCTGGACGTTTCGGAGGAGCAGGGTCGCTTGGAGGACGTTTTTTGCCGTTTGGCGGAGGAAGAAAGCACCTCCCGCAGATTCTCACAGGAGATGCGTCGGCTTTTGGTTCACGAATTGTTGATCCTCCTTTGCCGCAGGATGCCCGAATTGCCTCCCTTCAACGAAACCGTTTACCGCATTCAGAAGCAAATGGAGGAAAACTGCCGTGCCTCCTTTACGCTGGAGGGGCTTGCCGCCCAATACAGCCTCAGCCCTTCGAATCTTTCCCATCGCTTCAAACGGATCACGGGGGTCTCGGTGATGGAATATCTGATCTCCTGCCGTATGGCCCTGGCCAAAAGGCTGCTTTCGGAAACCGATCTGGAGATCGGACGGATCGTGGAAGCGTGCGGCTTTTCCGACAGTAGCAATTTCAGCCGCTCCTTCCGTCAGCGAAACGGTCTTTCCCCCAGCGACTTTCGAAAACAGTATACAAAGAAACGGTAGGGAGCGTTTGCTTCCTACCGCTTTTTTGTCGAAGGCCTGCTTCAAAATCAATCGGGTCTGCGCTTGACCACTGCCTCGGTGACGTTTTTCAGCACAAGCTCGTTTTTTCTACCACAGCGGGCGCGATCTCTGTTGTCATCCCGCAGTGCAGATCATCAAAATACATAGATTTCTCCTTTTTGACCTCGGCGATTAGTAAAGCTTGGTAAAGCGGTAATCGGGATCGATCCCCAATTCCCGGAGGGCCTTGTTTTTCCGCCGGGCAATGTCCTCATCCAGGCGATCGAAGAGGTTATTTCCTTCGGTATCGATATCCACCACAAAGGGACCCAGATCCTTTACCTTGAAGAACCAAGCAGCCTCGATCCTGCCCAATTCATCGTATAAATACACGTCCTGAACCTCAATGGAATCGATCCACAGATTGGGGCTGACGGAGCGGGGAGAAACGTGAACGCACTTTTTCTCCTTCATCATCTTAGCGGTTTCCTCTCCCATGGTGGTCTTTCCCACGATCATTTTCAGGTTCCATTCGGAAACGCTCTTGGCACCCCATTTTTCAAAACGGATGCTGGAGGTGGGCATAAAGGACATCAGCTTCCATTTTCCGTTTTCCCGAATGATAATGGGTCCGTTGTGGATGAGAATGTTTCTGCCCTCCGTGGAAAAGGGGAGGGTGTTTTTTTCATCAAAAATATATTTTTGCAAGCGGGAACGGCAGGTAAATACCTCGGCGGTGATGTAAACGATATCGCCGACCCGAAGCTGTGTGACGTCCTCGTCGGTCAAGGGACCGGTCAAATGATATTCTGCCATAAAAACTCTCCTTTCTATCTGTCACCGAACCAATTGGGGCTCTTCATGGGGGTCACGGTGCCGTCCGCCTCGATGCGGCTGGAGGCGCGGCGTGCGATCATACAGTTGGTGCTGGTGGCGCAGGCGATCCCCGCAATGTGGGTGTAGGCGTATTCCACGTGTACCGCCAGAACCGAGGTGTCACCGCCCGCACCGAGAATGCCGATGCCGAGGCTGTTGAGCGCCTTGTACAGATCCTCCTCGATCTTGGCAAACGTAGGATCGGGGTGCTTGGAGCCCACGGTGCGGAGGCAGGCGGCCTCCTTGGCGAGATTGGCAGCCACGTTGGCCGTGCCGCCGATGCCGATTCCCAGTACCGAGGGAGGGCAAACGGCGCCGGCTCGGGCCGAGGCCACGAAGCTGTCGATGACGAATTTTTCAATGCCCTGAATGCCGTCGGCAAAGGCAACGATTCTGTGACGGGTACCGCCGAAGCATTCGCTTCCGCCGCCCTTGGCGGCATAGGAGATTTCAATGGAATCTCCGGGAACGAATTGATAGGTAAAATCGGGAATGTTCATACCGATGTTGTTGCCGGGATCGTATCCCGTCAGCGGGTGCTTCATGGTGGCACGCAAATAGCCCCTTTCGGTTGCCTTGGCCACCGCCCGTCTGGCGGCGTTTTCCAGCTCCATAAAGCCTCCCTCCAGAACGCAATCGTTGCCGACCTTAAAGTAGAAGATCGGCCAGCCCGTATCCACGCACAAGGGGTTTTCGCGCTTTGCCGAAAGATCCATACTGTTTAAGGTTGCCGTAAGACCTCTCTTGGCATCGGGGTTGCTCTCGCGGAGAATGGCCGCCTCAAAGGCCTCCCGCACGTCGTCGGAAATCACCGTGGCACCGCGCTTGACGGTTTCCAGAAGAGCTTTTTCATAAATTTGAATCGGAATCATGACGCATTTTTCCTTTCGTCGGATTGTTTGATTTTTTCCGCATCCACACCGTTCATATGATCGAGAACGAATTGAACGCAGGTGTCGGTTCCGATGGGGAGGGCATCCTCATCGAGCAAAAAGTCGTTGTTGTGGGGGAGGGTCGTACAGCCCTTCTTTTCATTTCTCGTTCCGAGGCGGATGAATACGCCCGGCTTTTGGGTCAGATACTGAGAGAAGTCCTCGGAGCTGAGCTTTTCGGGCATTTCTTGAATTCCGCGGGCGACCTTTTCGGCGCTCTCCAGAACCAATTTGGATAAATAGGGGTTGTTGTAGACCACGTAGGCCTTCAGAGAGGTATCAAGTACGGCCTCCACTCCGGTTTCCTTCGCCGTGTTTTTGGCAATTTCCTCGATCCTGCGGATCAAAAAGCCGTCCAGATCCATATCGAAGGTTCGGATGGTGCCCAGCATATAGGCGTGATCGGCAATGATATTCTGACCGGTTCCTCCGCACAGCTTACCGATGGAGCAAACGTATTTTCGGAAGGGATCGATCTCTCTTCCCAGCAGATATTGTACGTTGTTGTAGGTTCGCACGGCGGCGGCCAGCGCATCGGCGCCCGATTGTGGAAGAGTAGCGTGGGCGCTTTTTCCGTAAAAATCAAGGCGGAAGCTGCGGCTGGAGGCCATAGAGCTGCCGGGATGGACCCCGATCTTTCCGCTTTCCAGCCAGTTTTCAATGTGCATACCGATGATGATATCGATCTCTTCCATCAATCCGCCGCGAACCAATTCAGCGGCACCGCTTTCGATCCCCTCTTCGCTGGGCTGGAAGATCAGCATCACCCGACAGGCGATCTTGTCCTCCATGGCCTTCAGCGCCCCTGCCGTTCCCAAGAGCATGGCCGTGTGGGCATCGTGACCGCAGGCGTGCATTTGCCCCTTGATTTTGGATTTGAACGGAAGAGAGGTTTTTTCTTCGATCAAAAGTGCATCCATATCGGCTCGGATCCCGATGGTAAAATGCTTTTTTTGAGGGTTGATGGTCGCCACCACGGAGGAGCGGCCGAATTTTTCGGTGTATTCGATTCCCAATCGGTCCAATTCCCGCTTGACCAGTGCAACGGTTCGGGGAAGGTCAAAGCCGATCTCGGGATATTCGTGGAGCTCGTGCCTCAGATTGAAAATATAGCTTTGATCCGCAAACATCGTAACCTCCTAAATTTCAATGTTGGCCAAGGGCATATGCTGCTGACAGCCGTAAATATCGTCGTCCTCAAGGCTTCCGCTGATGTGCTTTCGGGGGAAGGTGATCTTGATGGAATGAACCACGTCGTAGGCGATGATGCTGATCTCATCCTCCTCCACGCCGTAGGCCTCGGCGATCATTTTCTTGGTCAGGCGCTCCTGCACGTATTTCATTTTCTCATCTCCGTCAAAGATCAGATCGAAGGTGATGAAAAGGGGGCCTGCGTTTTTGGAGCGGAGAATTTTGGTGCTTTCGATCAAACGTTTCATTGGGTGACCTCCTCAATACAAAGCTTTGAAGTTTCCAAAAGGGAATCGGTTTCGGCCAGATGGAATACGGAAAATTCATAAACCGCTCCCACGTGAATGTCCGAGGGAGAGAAGGGGAATGCCAGATTGCCCGCGGAGGATTTTCTGCCCTCGTAGTCGCAGTGAAGCATACGGCTTCTGGCCAGGGCACAAACGGTGTCGGCGATCTCCTGGGTTTTTCCCACTACGTCCAGAATGATCCCCATAGAGCTTTCCGCGCCGCCGTTTTTCTTGAAATGGATTTGATAGCTGTTCTCGGGCAGGGTGTTTTTGGTGTTCTCACGGACAAAATCCGTTACGGTTTGAATGATATAATCAACGTTGCGCACCGTATCGGGATCCTTGATCGCGGCGGGGCAAATGGTGCGGTATCCGGAGCAGCGAACGCCCTCCAGCTTCAGCGTTTTGACCTCGGCTTCGTGGAAAACGGAGCCCGTGACCCGAACCGTTCTCTCGTCCACCTGCTCAAATTTCGAGTGGGTCAGATCGCAGATCCCGTCGGGCTCGTAGATCAGATAGGGGTTGGACTGCTCGTAAAGGGTATGAGCCGCCACCCGATCCACGGTGCACCTTCTGTGAGGCGAGGCGGGGCGAAGCTCAAAATAATCCTTTTCCATATAGCCCTGCATCACGTCGGCGGCGGCAACGGGCTCGGAGCACATAGCGCCGCATTCCATGATCTTGGCCATATGAAAGGCCAGACCGGCATCGTACCCTCTTGCAATACAAGGAGCCGCGTAAATGGCGGTGTCACAAACTCTGCCGCACAAAATAACGTCGGCCTTCTGCTCCAAAAGGCTGAGAATGGGGGCGATTCCCGCTTGGCTGACAATGGCAACGCTTTCCTCAACGTCCTTTTTCGTCAGCGGCATTTTGACACTCATGGGACGAATTTTCCCGCTCTCCAGCTTTTCCAGCACGTATTCCCGTGTTACGTCGGTATAGGCGATGCCCAGACGGAAGGAAAGCTTCTCTTCGGCGGCGATCTCCATAAGAATTTCCTTGAGCCATTCCACGTGGGCGCGGCTCCCTGCGCCGCCTGCGGTTCCGATGATAAAGGGAGCCTTTTGAGATAAAGCTTTGGGAAGAGCCAATGCCAGATCCCGCTTTACGGCACTGCGGTCGGTAAAGGATTTTCCGCTTCCCAGATAATAAGGGCCGGGATCGGTAGAGCCCGCATCCACGCCCAAATAATCCACCTTCTCGGAAAAGGCAAGGTTCAGGGCTTCTTCGCTGTATCCGTAGCCCAAAAGTCCGTTCAATGCAACAATTTTCATAAGCGCTCCTCGATTCCTTTGATTTTATCTTTATGTTAGTCCAAAGAACGGGGCATTTCAATGCAAAATGTTTCAAATGATTTGCATTTTGTTCCGAAGTGTGATAAAATCAAAACGAGGTGAATGAAGTGAACGTGAAGCGTTTTGATTTGTCCTATTACGAGAATGCCACTTCCCAATTTCATATAACAAAAATCACCTCCCCCAAGGAGGCCTTAAAGCTCCATAGCCACAGCTATTTCCAGGTTTACTGCATCACAGGCGGCACCGTGCTTCACCATTTGGAGGGGAAAACGGCCAAATTAACCAAAGGGGACGTGTTTATTCTTCCGCCCAATCGGGAGCACCGCATTGAAACTCCTGCGGGGGAGGTGAATTTCACCTCCATGTCCTTTATGCCCGAGTATTTTCAGGGAACGCAGGAGGGGAACAAATTGATCTTGGATTTTCTCTCTTATCTGCAAGCCGATCCCGCAAAAGATTTAGAGCCGCGGATCACCCTTTCCTACGAGGATGCGGTTTTTACCGAAATTCTGCTGGATCGTATTCTGGAGGAATTCGGAAAGGATCAAAGGGAAAAAAACGAGCTGATCCGCGAGTGCGTTTCGGTTTTGCTTTCACTGTTTGCCCGAGAGTATTTTCGGGAGCACGACGACGCCTTTGTTCTGCGGGAGAATCGGGAATTGGTGATGCAGAGCATTGAATACATCAAAAACCATTTCGAGGAGGAAATGACGCTGACGGAAATCGTCCGCCGCTCCGCTATGTCCAAAACGGTCTTTTGCACCCTGTTTCGTTCCATCGTCGGGCTCTCCTTCAAGGAATATCTGAATCGGGTCCGTATCGAGAAGGCGGCGGAATGGATCGCCGCGGGGGAGAAGATCGCTGCGGTTTCCGGGCGTTGCGGCTACGGGGATTTCAGCACCTTCTACCGTAATTTCAAGCGGTATATGGGCCTCTCCCCGTCGGAATTCCGAAAAAAGAATCATCCCCGATAAAAAGAATCGTTTCCCAAAAAAGCTCGGCGGATCAAAAATCCGCCGAGCTTTTTATACGGGTCTCGGTCTGCGCCTCGGGGGACGGGGGCCTTTTTCGGGTTCCTCGGCAAGATAGCGCTGTGCCTGAGTGGTAAACAGTTCGTAATACCGCCCCTTTTGGTCCATCAGCTCCCGATGATTGCCGTTTTCGACGACGCATCCGTTTTCCAAAACCAGAATGCGATCGGCCACGGTGGCGCTGGAAAGCCTGTGGGAAACGAAAATGGTGGTCTTGTCCGTGCGCAAACGGTCGAATTGACTGAAGATTTCCTGCTCCGCCATGGGATCCAGCGAGGCGGTGGGCTCATCCAGAATCAGAATGTCGGAATCGGCGTAAAAGGCACGGGCCACCGCCAATTTCTGCCATTGGCCGATGGAAAGCTCCGTTCCGTTTGTTTCAAAGATCCGCATCAGCGGAGTTTGATAGCCGTTTGGCAACGCCTCGATATAATCCTCAGCGGCGCTTTGCCTTGCGGCATTTTTTACGTTGTCTTCACAAATTTTTTTGTGAATGTCGCCGAAGCAAATGTTCTCCTCCACGCTGACGGCGTATTTTCCGAAATCCTGGAAAATAATGCCGAACAGACGGTAAAGGCTTTTGATATCGTATTCCCGAATGTCGCGTCCGTCCAGCAGAACGGTGCCCTCCGTGGGGTCGTACAGTCGGGTCAAAAGCTTGATCAGCGTGGTTTTACCCGCTCCGTTGAGCCCTACCAGAACCAAGGTCTCTCCCGGTTCGATCACGAGATTGATGTTTTTCAGCACGTCCCGATCGGTTCCGGGATAACGGAAGCTGACGTTGACCAGCTCGATCCGATGCTTCCCGCCCCTTTGTGCCGAAACGGGGGATAAAAGGGTGGGAGCGACGGTCCTCTTTTCATTCATAAAGGCAATGAGGTTATCAATGAAAAGGGTTCCCTCGTAAATGGTGGCAGAGGTGGAGATCAGCGTGCTCACACAGGTGGCCACAGAGGCAATGGCACCGGTATAAAGGGTGTAATCGCCCAGCAGCATGCTTCCCGTCCAAACCTTTTGGGCAATGAGAACGTAGAAGATCAGATTGGTAGTGCCGGTGAGAAAGCTGATGAAAACGTGCCAGGCGCTTTCGCTGAGGATCAGGTTTCTCAGGCCCTTGTAATATTGGGTGAAGACCTTGCAGTAGCGATCAATGAAATTGTCTGCAAGATCAAACATCCGTACCTCCTTGATCTTGTCCTTATCCACCAAAAGCCCCGAAAAATAACTCATTTGTCTGCGCTCCTTGGAGCGGTGCCGTATATAGCGGAAGTTCTTTTTTCGGTATACGAAATTGATCACGGAGGAGGGAATGGAGACCAGAAGGATCACCAGCGTTGCCCAGGCAAGCCCGGGCGCGGTCAGAAGGATCACAAGGAAGCTGATCAGTTCAATCACCGTGCTGACCACCCCGAAGGTCTCCGACAGAATGGTGAGAGGACGGTTGCCCGCCTCCCGATTGGCATTTTCCATTTTCTCGTAAAAGGCGGGATCATCAAAGGAGGCCAGATCGATCTCCTTGGATTTTTCCATGATCTGGGTTTTGACCTCCTTGACCACCTTTTCTCCCGCAATTCGGTTCAGGGCGTGACTGACGTTGTTGGTAATTTGAACCAAGACCCGATACAGGAAAAGAAAGATCAGAAGGGCAAAAACGGGGGATTCCCAAAAGGTATCGAGTCCACCGCTTCCCGATTTGAGGTTTTCCTGCAATTCGTTGATGATGTTTTTGGAGATCAAAGAGCCGATAATGGGGGTAACACCCTTGAACAGCGCCATAAAGCTCAGTAAAAAAAGGATCCAGGGACCCGTTCTCCAAACCAGCTTTACAATGTAGGCGAATCTCTTGAAAAAGCCCCCGAACAGCTCCGACAAAAAGCGGGGAACGTCCCTGAGATTCTTTGGCGGCGGCACCTTTTCGTGCTCATAATGGCCTCGGCCGCCCCACATACCCATTCCGTTCATTGATTTTCCTCCTTTTCCCCAAAAGAGGGGTCGTTTTCGTTTTCCACACAAGCGCGGCACAGCCGCTCCAAAAGAGAAGACAGCGTATCCTTTTCCTCATCGCTCAAGGGTGCAAAGAAATTTTTTGCCCGAAGCCTTCTTTCCTCGGAGATCCTTTTCTGCTGAAGCCTTCCCTCCTCGGTGATATAAATGGCCATGGCGCGGCGATCCGTCAGACTGCTCTCGCGGCGGATCCACCCTCTTTGCTCCATAGCGGCCACCGCCTCCGAAAGACTTTGCGGGCGGATGCCCACGGTATCGGCAAGGGTCTGCTGGGGGATGCCGTCCTGCTTTGTCAATTGATCCAGAATATGCCCGAAGCCTCTGTGGCTGTGGCAATGCCGCTTTCCTTTTTCGGATTCTTGTCTGGGGTGTCTGCGGGCGCAGGCGGCACTGCGCATCAAGCTTTTCATCAAGTCCTCGTCACGGATCATCGCACGCTCCCTTTCGTTAATAAGGTACCTACATAAATAATATCAAAGATGTGTCTTTTTGTCAATAAAAAATAAATCCGTCTGCGAAAAAAGCCGTATGACTCTTGACAAGGCGTGCGGAATCTGTTATGTTGAGGATACCAAGAAACGGAGGACAGTCTATGCTTGTTAAGATCAACGCTTGCCGCACGGTGGGCACCTATACCGATCCCACTCGCTGGATGAATTCCACCCTGCGCTACGTCCCGCCCAAGGATTTTCCCGCATTTTTGGAGGAGCGCCTCGGAAGGCCGAAATTGATGCGCACCTTTATCACCCTGGATGAATACTGGGATTACCGCACCGATACGACCTATCCCGATTACGATATCGGGGTGATGCGCTATCCCGTGGAGGAACTCCACTATCCCTATGACATGGCGCTGATCGTGCCCGCTCCCTCGGGAACCCGCTTTGTGGATTATCTGGTGGGTCACAGCCGCGGTGCCGAGGAGCTTCTTCTCAACGTTCGCCGCTACGAAAGGGAGGTTTCCGACGGGATCATTACCTACGGTCAGTATGAGGCCCTTTTTGAAAGGGCGGTGGAATACTGCAAGACATTGGCACCGAATATCCGTTATATCGAATGCTGTAACGAGGTGGATATCAAGCCCTTCGGAAATCTTACGGCAGAGGAATACGTGAAGATCTACGTGTGTGCCGCAAGAGCCTTGGAGCGCTTGAATCGAAAAAACGCCTATCCGATCCCCCTGGAAATGGGCGGATTTTCCGCGGCACATCCCTTGCGCAATTGGAATCTGATCCGCGAGGTGGCGAAGGGACTCAAGGAAAACGGCCTTTGTATGGATTTTTATTCCTATCATATGTATGACGATCCCGAAAACCGAAGCCTTGTGATGGGCGGTCTTTTGCATTTGACCCGTCTCAGCGGCGTTGAAAAGATACGGGAGATCTACCGATTGCATCAAGAAATGATCCGTGATCTCGGCCTTCCGCCAAAGCCCGTTTTTCTGGATGAAACGGGCAGAGCCAGGGCTACGGGCGTGGATGGGGATTCCATTCATAACGCCGCGGGCCTTCTGACCTATCTTGTGGCCTTTGCCGAGGGAGAATGGGAGGGGATGTATCCTTTCCCGTGGTGTACCTTCCACAATCCCGAATTGCAGATCTCGTACACCCAGTACCTGCTCCGTCCCGACGGTTCTTATGCGGCCACCCCCAACGGCATTGCCTTGGAAATGCTCCATTCCCTTTCGGGCTCGCTTTTGGAAAAATCCGTCTCGTTTCCCGCCTCTCCCGATGGGGATTACACGGCGCTTGCCGTAAAAAACGGAGAGGAGATCTCGGTTCTGATGGTCAACCCCGCTCCCAATTCCTATCCCGCTGCGCTGGAGATCTCGGGGCTTTCGGAGGGAGAATGGGAGGCAGAGGTCTTCCGGTGCAATCATCTGGATAACAACGTCGTCACCCGTGCGGGGAAGGGAACGGGAGCGCTTTCGGCAACGGGGCGCTTTTCTGCCCGACCCGAAAACGGCGTTCTTCGGCATACGGAGCTATTGGATAAGGATTCCTTTGTTTTGCTGAAATTCAAAAAAAGGAATTACTGAAAAATGATGAAAAGGAAAAGTGAAATGAAATCAAAATATGACGTGGCGGCCTACGTTTGGCCTGCCTATACGGGCGATGAGCCCCGAGCACGTATGTTCTGGAAGGAGGGCTACGGAGAGTGGCAGAGCGTTCACAATGCTCCTTCCGATACCGCCCTAAAGCCCGAGGGCTACGTTTGGAACCGTAAGCCTCTTTGGGGCTACGTCAATGAAGCCAACCCCGACGTAATGGAAATGGAAATCAATTGCGCCTACCGTCACGGGGTAAACGTTTTCATCTATGATTGGTATTGGTATGACGACAGACCCTTTCTGGAAAACTGTCTGAACGACGGTTATCTGAAAGCCAAAAACAACGATCTGGTCAAGTTCTATCTGATGTGGGCCAATCATAACGCCAACCATATGTGGAACATCGATCTGTCCGACCAGATCAACAACGAGGTCATTTGGCGGGGCGATGTGACCTTTGATATTTTCAAAAAGCTGGTGAAGCGCTGGATCGAAAAGTACTTCTCCCATCCCTCCTATTACAAGATAGAAGGAAAGCCCGTGTTTATGTTCTATCTGATGAAGCCCCTTCTGATCAGCTTCGGCGGCAGTGCGGGGGTGAGAGAGGCGCTGGATTATTTCCGTGACGAGGTGAAAAAAGCGGGCTTCCCCGGTCTTCATCTTCAAGCGGCTTACAATGCCTTCGAGGGCTTTGATTACGACGGAAGTCTCGGCGGCCCCGCAGGGGATCTGTATGAGATCTGCGGCTTTGACAGCGTGACCCATTACAATATGGGAACCCGCAAGGAGCGGGACGGCGACTATCTGGATTTTATCCGCTGTCACCAAAACGACTACGACCGAATGGATCGGGAGGGCAAGCTGTATTTTCCTCAGGTCTCTCTGGGCTGGGACAATAACCCCCGCTATCACAAATTCAAAAAGAACGTTACCTGCAACAATACCCCCGAAAACGTAAAAAAAGCCCTTGCCCAAGCAAAGGCTTACGCGGATTCCCATCCCCTTCCCGCACCGCTGATCGTGATCAACAGCTGGAATGAATGGACGGAAACCAGCTACCTCCAGCCCGATAACCTCTACGGCTACGGCTATTTGGAGGCTGTCCGAGAGGTCTTTCTGGAGGGGGACTCTCCCGAAGAAAAATGAAAAAATAAAATTTCAAGAAAAGAGCGGACTCGGCCTTTTGGCCGTAACGCTCTTTTTTCTTTCGGAAGCAAAGCCGAAAAAAGTGCTTTTTCTACGGAAATTCCGTACGAAACGGACAGTTTTTTTCGCCGTTTGATCTCTTGTCACCCCCCTTTTGATATGCTATAATGCTTTTGAAAGGGAGGGAAGCGTATGCTGAAGGATCGATTGAGGGAGCTTCGCTTGAAAAAGGGGCTGACGCAGGAAAAGGTCGGAAGGGAGCTTTTCGTTACGGCACAGACCGTATCCAAATGGGAGAGAGGGCTTGTTTCACCCGATATTGCGTTGCTTCCGAGAATTGCCTTGCTGTTTGAATGCTCCCTGGATTCTCTTTTTGAAATGGAAGAACAGCAAAAGGCGCATCGCCAAGCGGATTTTGAGGAACGGATTCGAAGACTGAAGGAGAAGAAGGATCTAAACGGCGTTTTCGAAGCCTATGCGCAGGAAATCCACCGCCGCCCCGAGGCCTATTCTCTTTACGTGGAATGGATGCGCTTTGCCCATCGGAATCAATTGGTTTCGGATCCGCATCTGTTTCGGGTGCTTGCGGTCACCGAGTATGCCTTCTCCCACTTGCGTGATCCGGATCAACGAAACGAGATCTTCAAATGGCTTTTGACCCTTTGCGCAAAATCCTCCGATCCGATGATTCGAAAAAAAAGAAACGAGCTGTATGAAATGATTCCTTCGATCCGACACAGTCGAGAGATCTTTGCAGGGCTTGTGCTTGAAAAAAAGGAAGCCGAGTTGCAGATCCGAAAGAATACTGTGCGCTGTGTTGATATGGCGGAATGCGCCCTTCGGCAGCTGGCCCGTGAAAAAACGTCCGCGGAAGAAAAGCTGTATTATGATCAAAAAGCTTTGGAATTGTACGAGGTGCTGTTAAAGGACGGCTTCGGCGGCTTTTGGGATCCGCCTTACGTGGTGGATTGCGCCATTGTCGCGTCCTTGCTGGCGGAGGACGGCAAAACGGAGGAGGCAAGAATTTATATGGAGAAAATATTCGTCGTGCTGGAAAGGCATCTTCGACCGGAGGATTGCGTTTTGCCGCCTGTTTTACAGGGAACCGCTCCCGAAAACGGGATTCCCTTTGAGAAAAAGTGCAAAGATATTCTTTTAAAATTGGTTCGGGATCCCCGCCTGGCTGCATTTCATTCGGAAATTCTGGATTTGGCCAAACGCTATTACCGCCATTTCGGGTTTGATCCCGCTTGTCTGACAAAAGGGGAGGCTTTGATATGAAACAAAAGAAGCTGTCGCTGTTTGAAAGCAAATATATGCAAATTCTTTTGGCAATGGCAAAGACCGTTGCCGCAAGCTTTTTGCCGTATCTGTTCATCGGCTATACCTTTGCCGCGGGAACGGATGAGGTCTATTCCAAGGCGGTTACCGATTTTTTGGCGTCGTTATCGGTGGCGCTTTTGTTTTGCTTTTTCTTTCACGTCTTTTATACGAAAAAGCGAAATAAAGAATATTCCTTGTCCCTCTGCATCAGCGAGCCCTTTGATACCAAAAAAGAGCTTTTTCGCCTCGCGCGGGAGGACGGCATCCCTTTTCTTTTCGTTTACGGCGCTTTGGCGATTTTTGAGTGGATTTTCTCCGCCTTGTTTTTCTTCTTTCGAATCCGAACTCCGATTTCCGTGATTCTTTGGTTCATCTTTCCGTTTCGATCTGTTGGTAACGTAACGCCGCTTCAGTTCCTTTCAACGCTTGCCGCCCCGTTTGTCTGCCTTTTTGTGATCCCTCCCGTTTTGCTGTTTTTGGCGGTCAGAAGCAGGAAAAAAATCCATCTCCGATACAAATCACGATAAAATCAAAAAAGAATCCCGACCGTGCATGCTTCCTTGCGGAGGATGCGGCGATCGGGAATTTTCTTT
The DNA here is from genome assembly GCA_017507325.1 of Clostridia bacterium. GTDB lineage: Bacteria > Bacillota > Clostridia > Oscillospirales > SIG627 > RGIG5579. The sequence continues at coordinate 42,054 of JAFWBD010000038.1, forward strand.
GAAATCGGGCAAGGTTAAAAAAGCAGCTCTGACAGTGCCGAAGGATTTTCGATCACCGCATCGGCTTTCTTTTCAAAAAGCTTGCGGGTCTTTCCGTCGGCGGCAATGCCGATAAAGCGGATCCCCGCCGCTTTGGCAAAGAGAAGATCCGTTTCGGTGTCGCCCACCATCCATACGCCTTCTCGGCGGCAATGCTCTCGGCGGCAAAAATCCAGCGCGGCATCGGGCTTCGGCTTCAGAGGAAAAGGGCTGTCGGCGGTGTAAATGCGGGAAAACAGGTCCCCGATTCCCAGCCTTTCCAGACAAAGCCCCGTAATGAAAGCGTTATCGGTGGTGACCAAGGCCGTTTTCACCCCCCGATCCGAGAGGGAGGAAAGGATCTCCCTCAGATTGTCGCAAAGGGGACGAACCGTTCCCCTCGGGGCATTTCGAATATAGGATTCGGTGAGGGATTTCTCCCATTTTTCAAAAGAGCAGGGAGGGGCAGCTTTCCGAAGGATCTCCCACGCGGCCTGCGCCATTTGCTTGTAGTTGCCCTTGCACAGAACCCCGTCCCGATCCGCCTTTTCCCCTTGTATTCCAAAGGAGAAAAGGATTTTGTCGGTCGGATCCCGCATCCCCCATCCCTCCAAAAGCTCTTCTACGGCAATGCGGGAAAGAGAGACCCAAAAGGAATCGAAATCCATCAGAGTACCGTCCTTATCGAAGAGAACGGCCTCCGCTTTGATTTGGCTTTTTGTCATAGGAGCACCTTTTTCGATCGAAACCGATCAAGAACGTTTGATCTCTTCCAGCATATCCACGTATTCCTTTACCAGCTTCTCCGCCGTGCCCCGCTCCACCTTGGTGATCTGAGCCTCGTAGCAACGGAGAAACCACCCGAATTCATCGGGAAGATAGCCTGCGTGGTTCTGGGAGCAGGAAACGATAAAGGTCATATCAAAGGGAGAGTCCCTTTTGATCTGTGTGGCGCTGGCACCGAACATTTCGTAGGGGGCAAAGATCATACTGATATTGCCGATGGCAAGAGCATACAGCTCCAGGGTTCGGGTCTCGTCGAATTTCATACGGTTCAGAATGGCGGTGACCTCGTAAACGCTGGAAAAGCCGTGAGCCTTGGCGGCCTCCCGTCCCTCCTTGGTGCCGCGGCCTCCCACCTGCTTCCAGATCTTGCTGACCTCGACGGCCTCTTCGGCACGGTCCAGATCCGCCTTGTTGGAATTACAAACGACCGCACGGCGGAGAAAACGGAAATCCGTGCCCTCCGCAGGGACCATTTGCTTCAAGGTCTCCACCGCAAGGCGGCCCACCTCTTCTCCGTAAACGCGGTAATCACGGCTGAAATTCTCTTCGGGGATCCGACTGGTGGGAACCTGATCGCCTGCGCCCGCAATAAAATAGGCAACGAGGGTATCGGTTTTCTCCGCTACGTAATCGCGGGCAGGGCCGGGAAAATCGGCCGAGAGCTGAATGCTGCTGCCGTTGATGGTTCCGTGAGCGGGAAAATTCATCAGCACAACGTCTTTTTTGCCGTAGGCGCCTCGGTGAAAGCGGATCAATTGCATTTCTCCGTTGGCCTCGCCTGCGTGCCCGACGATGGTGGAATTCTTAAAGGAGCCGTAATTGGCACCGGCAAAGCTGCCGTCCGCCATTTTATAGTGGCGCATCCACACCATCCCTTGGGTCTGCATACTGCCGAAGGACGCCTCGGCGGGAGACAGATCCTCCAGCGCCATTTGTGCGGCCTCGATTGCCCAAGCGCAAAAATCCTCCCGATAGCGGGCGATCCCCACGTTTTCAACGTCCCGTGCGGACACCGAGGAATGGGTGTGGGTGCCGTTTAATAAAATGTGATCCCTCTCGATCCCCGTCGCCTTGCTGATCTGCAGTCGGACGGGCTCCGTGAATTCCTCGTAGGAGCCCACCAGATCCATCGTGTAGATTAAATAGGCTTCCTTCTCTTGACGAAAGGCAATGCAGGTCAGATAAATCGGGTCCATAACCCCTTCCGAGATCCTCTTTGCCGCACTGCCTGCAATGGCCACCGGATAATCGGGGATGATGCTCACCCGCCCGTAGCCAACCTCGGTTTTTGATTGCATTTGATTGCTTTCCATATGCCTTGCCTCCGCTTTTTTTGTTTTTGTATTTTCAGTATAGCAAAAAAAGACGTATTTGTAAAGAATCAATCTTTTTCATCGGAGACAAAGCTGTTTTGCCTTTCGAATTTTTGCTTACATTTTCTTTCGGCAACCGTCGATCTGAATGTTTTGGCCGGAAATATAGCTGGCCTCGTCGCTTGCCAAAAAGAGGATCAGATTTGCATTTTCACGGTCGGTACCCGTGCGCCCCATAAAGCTCAATTCGGAAGGGGAGAAAAAGTCGATATCCTCGTTTTGAGAGTTGCTCACGCTTCCCGGAGAAACGCAGTTGACAAGCACCCCCTGATCGGTCACCTCCTTGGCAAGAGCGCGTGTCATGGCGATCACAGCCCCCTTGGTGGCCGAATAATGCGCCATTTTCGCGTTTCCGTAAACGCCCGCCACGGATGCCACGTTGATGATCCTGCCGTAAGCGTTTTCCAGCATTCCGCCGATCACCGCACGGGTGCAGAGGTAAACGCCCATCACGTTTACGTCAAAATACCGCTTCCACAAATCCAAGGATGATTGCGCAAAGCGCGAGCGATCCCGCCACAGCGCCGCATTGTTCACCAAAATATCGATCCTTCCGAAGTGTGCGGTCGCATCAGCAACCACCTCGTTTACCTGCTCCTCGGAGCTGACGTCGCAGAGATAGGTCAAGACCTCGGCACCGAGCTTTTTCGTTTCCTCGCCGACTAAAGATAGTGCCTCAGCGTTGATATCCAAAAGGAGCAGACCCGCTCCTTCCTCGGCAAGGCGAAGCGCAACGGCTCTGCCGATTCCCACTGCCGCTCCCGTGACCATAGCAATTTTTCCCTGAAATTTCATAATACCCCTCCTTTTTTCGATCAGTATAGCATTGAGATCGTTTTTTGGCAATGCCCGAAACGGTATAGGTTTTGGCTGAAACGAAACGGATTTTTTGAAATTTTCGAATTTTTTTGAATATTTCTTGATTATTACGAAAGCAAATGATAAAATGATCGGGGGTGAAAAAATGAACGGACAAAGCATTCGGATCGAACGATTTCGTAATATTTCCTACGTAAAAGATCAAAAAGGGCGCGTTTTACACTTCCGATCGCGGTATGCCAGCTGCTTTATCATCACGCTGAAAGGAAAATTGAAATTCACCTTTGACGGTCTGACTGTGATCACGGACAGCACCCGAGGCGTTTTTATTCCCGAGGGAACCGCTTATACCAACGAATGCCTGGAGGAGGCGGAGAGCATCTCCGTGAATTTCTATCTGTCTCATTCCGTCCCTTCGCCCTGCGCCCTCAAGGGGATGAATGAAAAATGGGCGATGGATTTTTATCGGGAAATTTCTCAAAAGGCCTATGAAAGCACGGAAAGCGCACAGTATGATTTGCTCTCTTTGCTGTATCGTCTTGCCTTCTTGCTGTTTGAAGACGATTCCCCGAAAAGCGTGAAGTTATGCCTTGCGGAAAAGGCTCTTTCCTATATGCAGAGCGAAGCTGCGCGAAGCGATCTGCAAATTTCCGAGGTTTCCGCCTTTTGCAACGTCAGCTCGGTGTATCTCAGAAAGATCTTGAAGGAAATCTATCAAAAAAGTCCTTTTCAGATGCTTTTTGAATTGAGGATGAAGAGAGCTCACGAAATGATTCTGGAAAAGAGACCCGTCAAGGAAATCGCCCGATCGGTGGGGTATTCCGATATTTATCAGTTCAGCCGCGCCTATAAGCGCTATTTCGGCCATTCTCCGACCGCGGCTCTCCAAAAGTAAAGAAAAGCGAAAACCGAAAGCAAAAAAAATCACGCCAAAAGCCTTGGCGTGATTTTGCATACGATTTTGTTTTACAGATCTTACGCTTCCGATTCGGGAAGGCTCACGGGAAGGATGCCGCGGTAGGAGCCGCTCTTTATGGCCTCCAGCGTGGCCTTGACACCGAGAGAGGTATAGCCGTAGCAGGTGAGGGATCCGTTACAGTCCCGCAGATCGGTAAAGGCGTAGGGAGAGTCCAGAAGAACGGTCACCACGGGACGGCCCTTTTCCTTCAAGGCGCGGTACAATTTCAACTGATCGGGGATCTTGTTCAAGTGGAAAATGCCCAGTACCGCTACGTCAAAATCGCCCTCCAAGGCCTGTTCCACCTCGGATGTCATCCCTTCTTGGGGGAAAATGCAGGCGGTGGTGTTTTTAAATTCCGAAGCAAAAAGATCGGCAAAGCTCAGCACCTGCTTTCTGGCTTCCTCCACTCCGCGGAGCGCCTGGCAAACGGGGGAGATGCAAAGAATCTTTTTGTCCTTCAGGCTGTTCAGAACCCCGTCGTTTTTCAGACAGGTTACGGCGGAGAGCATATCCTCGTAGTTTTCCGCCATGGCCGCCTCGTCGAAAATAAGGCTTTTGGCCAATTCGGGATTCGGCTCGCACTCGGCCAGACGGTAGCGCTCTTTTTGATGGGCGATCCGATCGCAGACCGCATCCAAAAACGCCTCGGAAATGCGTCCCGACTCCACGGCGTCGGTGAGCGCCTTGACGGAAGCCTCGATTGATTCCGGAGTGCCGGGATAATAAAGGAGCTGATCGCAGCCGGCCAGAATGGCAAGAACGGCGGCCTCCCCTGCAGGGTAAGCGTTGGCAATGGCCTTCATCCCGAGACTGTCGGTGATGGCGATGCCCTCAAAGCCCATTTCCTTTCTCAGAAGCTCCGTGATGATTTCGGGGGATACGGTGCCGGGGGCGGGGCTGATGGCGGGATAGGTGACGTGGGCGGTCATAATGGCTCCGACTCCTGCCTCAATGGCCTTTTGGAAAGGCAAAAACTCTGTTTTGCGCAGAAGATCGGGATCGCCGTCGTTGGCGGCAAAGCTCAGATGGGTATCGGAGGCGACGTTGCCGTGACCCGGGAAGTGCTTGATGCAGGCCATGACTCCTTCGGATTCCAGGCCCTTGGCAAAATTCACCCCGAGCTCGATGACCTTTTCGGGTTTGTCGGAGTAGGATCGAGTCCCGATAATGGGGTTCTTGGGGTTGATGTTTACGTCTAAAACGGGGGCATCGTTGATGTTACAGCCCACGGCACGGAGGATGCGGCCGAGCTTTTGACCCACTCGGAACATCTTGTCTCCGTCGGCACCCCCTGCGGTATAGGCCATCTCACCGGGAATCATCGCCGCACCCTCGTAGAATCGCGTGACCCAGCCGCCCTCCTGATCAATGGCAAGGAAGGGGTATTCTCCCGTGGTTTCCAGAGCGAGGGCGCGGGCATCGCGGATCAGGCGGCAAAGCCCCTCGGTGGAGCTTGCGTTTTTTGCGCTGATACAAAAATTCCCGAAGTGGTACTTTCTGCAAAAATCGGAAAATTCCTCAGACAATTTCGTTCCGGGGATCTGAAGCATAAAAAGCCGACCGATTTTGATCTTTGTTTCTTCTTTCATAGAGATCTCCTTAGGCGTTTTGTTGCTTCTATTGTATGATATTTCATATGATAAAAATAGCAATATCTTTGGCAATTTATTCGATTTCTTATGGTTTCGGCAATTTTTGACTTCAGGATCTCTCAGCTCGGGCCACCTTTCCGAAGCGCGCTTTCCCTTTATTCCTCAAATTTGATGATGCAGCCGTCGGTGATGCCCCTTACGGTGATTCCGCCTTCAAATTCCGAAACGGATTTTTCTCCGTCCATGGCAAAGACACTGAGCTTTTTGTAGGGAAAGCGGATGAGAACGGGAGCATCGAGGCTCGGTTTTACGGTGGAAATGTTGGTGACGACCAAAAGCTTATAGCCCTTTCCCTGCAAAAGCTGGGTGCCCACGGAAGGATCGAGAGAGGTGACGAGGGGATGAATTCCCGTCAGCTCAGCAACGTCCTGCACGCTGTGGGTGAGATCGTAAGCTTTTTCCTCGTAGCTCTTTTCCCGTTTTTCATAGAGCTTAAAGCCGATACAGCCGCTGTAGCGGGCGGTGTAGGTGTTTTCGTAGACCACGCCGCCCTTTTCCGTAAAGCGATCCAGCATTTCGCTTTCCTCGGGGGAAAGGCGGTCGGGGTGGGGAACGTAGAGCAGCTTGATTCCGAAGGGATTCTGCTCCAGATGCTCTGCATCGGTAATGCTGACGGTGTAGCCTGCATCCCGTAGGCGGCGGTAGATCTCCGTGAATTCCACCAGATAAGAGTTTTCGGAAACGGAGCCCGTCTCGTTCTCCCGCGCGTCGCAATGGAAGGTGGCGTAGTCCGAATGCAAAAGTCCGATTCCCTCACAGCTCCGCTCCGCGCCGATCAGATCGTCGCTTAAGGCGTTGATGAAGGCAACGGCATTCCCGCCGTTTTCATAATTGTGGGTACGGGTTCCGTCGAAATTCAACAGTCCGCAGCTGTTGGGGTGGGGAACACCCGGGACGGGACAATCCCCTCTCCATTGATAATACACAATGCCCTTTACCCCCGCACCGAGGATGGTGTAGGTGTTACGGTTGAAGATGGGAATGGGAATATAGGTGCGGCTGTCCAATTCAATGCACCAGGACTGCTTCCCCTCCAAAGCGGCGGCACACTGATTCATATCGGCCTGCAAGCACATGGGATAGTAGTCCTGACCCATTCCGTGCAGATAGGTGGTAAAGCCCACGATATCCATGGATTTTCCGTTGGCAAAGAGGTCGCATCCTCGGGAGGCGTTGTTTTTGCAAACAGGATCGGCGGTCCAGCAGGTATAGGTGGGCTTCTCGGAGGCAGCTTTGGCCGCATCGGAGGCGTTGTTTAAAAAGGCGGTGAGACTGTCACGGGTGAACAGACGCCAAAGGGCCCACATCCGTTCCCCCTGCTCTTTTCTGGTGCGAGGGGGCTCGGCCTCGGCGGCCTCTTCGCGAGTCATATATCCGCGTTCCGCAAGCCATTTCCGATAAGCGTCAACGGTGACGGGATGATAGTCGTAGACATTCTTTGCGGGAAAATGGGGCTCGTTGTAGATCTGATAGGCCACCACGTCGCGGAAGCTGTCAAAATGCTCCACCAGCGCCTTGGCGTGGATACGGTTGTCCTCCAGCAGACCGGGGTGGGTCATAACGGTGCGAATAAAATCCGACCAACGGGTGCTTTGCTTATTGGAATCCGCATCGAGCATTTCCACGTCGCGGAAGCCGCGGAGATTGACGGCGTATCCCTCCAGACGGACAGAAACGGAGATCCCGTTCTTTTCCGCCTCGCGGATCATTTCATCCACAAAGGGGGTGTCCACGGTCAAATGATCGTTTTCATCGAGCTGCGTGGTGCCGAGAGCGGCAAAGCGCACGTGGTTAAAGCCCATTTCGGCCATCAGGCGCAGATCCTTTTTCATTTCCCCGATACGATCCCCCTCCGGAGGAACGGGAAATTTGCTGGGGTGAAAGGAGGGATAATAGGATTGCCCGAGAGCGAAAACTCCCTTTCCTTCTTTTTGAAGAATTCCGTTTTTGATCTCGTACATTGTGGTTACCTCCAAATTTTATTTGGCACAGCGCTTGACGGCGTCCGCGTGCTTTTTTGACGGGGCGGCAATACCGCAATGGATTCCGCATCACAAGCCCGGAGCGCACATCGGCTTGGATTCTATCCGATTTTCAATCCGCCATCGAATAATTCGTAGGCCTTTTCTACCACCGGCCCGATTTTCTGTGCCATACGGAAAAAGCCCAGATCGTTGGGGTGGGTGCCGTCACTGGTACAGGAACGGGCAAATTCACCTTCAAAAAGGGTTTCCCCATCAATGAAGTATACCCTTTTATCTCCAAGGGCCTTGGCTTTCTCGAAACTTTCCAGGATCACCTGCCTGCGCTTGCTGTTGGGCTCGGGAGCGCAGAAGAAATTGGGCCTGGAAATCATGATATAAGGAACGTCCGGCTGTTTTTGGCGAATGGTCTCGTAAAAAGCGTAGTGGGTGTTCTTCAGATGCTCTAACGTGGGGGCGTTATAATCATAGTCGCATACGAACACACTCATAGGAAGATCTGCAATATACCGCGCCATGGTCTGCTCTCCCTTGGCATTGCCGGAAAAACCCAGGTTGACGTAATCAAGGTTGTATGTTTGGGAGATGAAGCTTTCATAGGTGTTACCCGGTCTGCCCGCGGCAGCACCGTGGGTAATGGAGGAACCGTAAAAGACCACCGGCTTTTCGTTTCGGTAGGGCTTTCCGACGGTGATGGTACAGCCCTTTTCAATGCCGATCTGCAGATCCGAAAGAGAGGAAAAGACGGGGAGATTCAAGGTATAAGGGGTCAGCTTTCCTTGACTGTTGGTGGTCATTTTATAACTGCCGGTTTTGTAGTCAAACCCGTCAACGGGGCGGACGGCTGCCTGAAACTCCTCCGTTTCGCCATCACAGCGGTAAAGATCAAGTCCATAGCTGACACAGTGGTTGTTAACGGTGGGCACGGCGCCGGGACCGTATTGGGCCTCCAAAGCCAAAAAGGAAGAATCCGTCGAAAAGCGCAAGCGTCCGCCGGCACAGTAGGCGCTGTAATTGAAAACACCTTTGTTGACCGATTCGGCAATCTCTTTTGGCAATCTCCGACCCAAAAGCTCTTGTTCGGGAATCAAACCGTAAAGGGTCAGCTCCCGAGCATCGTACCAATCCGCTTCCTCTTTGGCCACTGTCTTTTGCCGAGTAAAGTTTTTATCCATATCCATTCTCCTTATCGTTTTTTTCAGACGGATAGAAGGACGTCTCGATTCGTCCCGTAAAAAATATCGTCCCGATGACTGATCAGCTTAAAAAACTCTTCTAATTTCACCCAGTAATCAGATTCGTAATCCATTTCGTAGGAATGTCCCCAAATCGAAAAGATCTTGGGCTCCTCGGGTGCAAGCGCTATAAACTCCCTGCCCAGCTCCATCATTTGATCAAAATCCAGGTGATAAGCCGTGGGGAGATAGCGATAAAGGTCTTCCTGCAAATCAAAATTGCCCGTAGCGGGAATGTTGCGGCAATATTTTATCCCCGTATTTTTTTGGATCACGTCTGGAATTCGATCATCATCTTGAGGGATCCTGCGGCAAGCATACGCCAAGCCGACCACCTCGTAGCCCACAAGCTCGGATAGATTCAGTCGGTCCACCTCAACCTGCCGAATCACTTCCGCATCGTCACACTTGGGAAGCCATTTGTGCGTCAGGGTATGGGCGGCCACCTCGTGACCTTCGTAAATAGCCTTTACGTCCTCTTTATGTACCTTGTAATGGGAAATCCGCAGACCGTTTCGGATCAGCATGCCCCTCTCCGACAGCCGACCGGAGTTCAAGTTAAACGTGCATTTCAGATCGTACTTGTTCAACAGTTCGATGAGTCGAATATCTTGAGTAACCCCGTCATCATAGCTGAACGTGATCGCCTTCTTTTTTTCTTGGTCACAAAACCGCATCGTATCACCGCCTTTTTTTCTATTGTAGCATAACGAAATCCAAAAGTAAATACGTCGGCGTGTTTCGGGGAGAGGGAAGCCCTCTCCTTTGCTATGCTTTCGGCATAGTTGACAAATTTGGGGAAAAGTGATATAGGAGAGGGAAGCCCTCTCCTTTTGTTGTATTTACTTGCATATTTATTGACAAAATATGGGAATGGGGATAGAATGGGAGTGGATTTTCACTTGATAGGATAGGAGGCATTATGGCGGAAAAGAAAAAGAAGCAATATGTAAGCGATAATGCTCAACTGATGGCTGAATGGGATTGGGAGAAGAATGGTGATTTGTGCCCTCAAGATTTCACTGTCTCCAGCAATAAGGAGGTTTGGTGGAAGTGCTCAAAGGGACACAGTTGGAAACTAACGGTTTATGAAAAAACTGCTCATAATAGAAAGTGTCCGTATTGCACCAACAAACGAGTTTTGGTAGGAGACAATGATCTTCAAACACGATTTCCTCATTTAGTGAAAGAGTGGAATTGGGAAAAGAATGGTGCCTTGCGTCCGGAAGATTATGTTCTCGGAAGCGCTAAAAAGGTTTGGTGGAAATGTGCCGAATGCGGACGCGAATGGGAAACGAGTATTCGCTCAAGAACACAAAGAAAAACCGGGTGTCCAAGTTGTGCGATAAAGAAACGGGCTTCTGCTCGGTTGGAAAAATATATTTCTGAAAACGGTGGTATTACCAACGAGCTGCTTCTTTCCGAATGGAATTATCAGAAGAATCATGATTTGCTACCTCAGAATTTCACTCCATCCAGCAATAAAAAAGTGTGGTGGAAGTGTTCTGAGTGCGAATATGAGTGGCAAGCACAAATATGCTTGCGGCAAGTGGGGAGAGGTTGCCCGTGCTGTTCCAACAGAGTTGTTGTGAAGGGAAAAAATGATCTTGCTACCACCAATCCCGAATTAGCGAAAGAATGGCATCCCACAAAAAATGATCCTCTAACTCCTTGCGATGTGACAAGGGGCTCCGGGAAAAAAGTATGGTGGAAATGTCCGTTAGGGCATGAATACAAAGCATCGGTGTTGCACAGAGGGCACGGGACAAATTGTCCGATTTGTAATTCCGGAAGACAGACTTCTTTTGCGGAACAAGCAGTTTTTTATTACGTCAAGGAACTGTATCCCGATGCAATTAACCGATATAAAGATATTTTTGATAATGGTATGGAGCTGGATATATACATACCGTATCTTCGGTACGCGATCGAATACGACGGTTCTTTTTGGCATAATCGAAGCAAGTACGAAAGAGAGCAGAGAAAATACGACATTTGCAAGTCGCATGGGATTAAATTGATCAGAATAAAAGCGTTTGAAAAAGAATATTTAATGAACGAACCCTGTTTTGCAGATTACACTCTTTTTTTAAAAGAAGATAGCATTCCCGAATTGGAAAAATTGATTCAAAATTTATATTTTAAACTTTATAATGCAAGAATACATCCCGATATCAGATGGGAAAATGCCATCGAAACGGTTAACATCGAAAGAGATCGGTACAAAATTTCGAGATATCTATGTGAACAAAGAAAATCCTTTGCGGATGAACATCCGGAATTGGCGAAAGAATGGCATCCCACCAAAAATGAAGACTTAACTCCGAATATGTTCCAAAGCGGGAGCGATTTTTTAGCGTGGTGGAAATGCTCTGTTTGTGGGCATGAATGGAAAACCAATATCGGCTTTCGCGTGAACGGTCGCGGGTGTAAACAATGCAGTATAAAAAACCATTCGGGAACAAAGCATTATAATGCAAAAAAAATATATCAATATACAAAAGAAGGAACATTTATAAAAGAATGGGGGACTCTATCCGAAGCAAGCAAAACCTTAACCATTAACAATTCCAATATTTCGATGTGTGCAGAAGGGAAAAGAGCCATTGCAGGCGGGTATCGCTGGGCTTATGAACGTTTGGAAAAGCTTTCTCCCATTGAAAAACAAAAAAAGAGCAGAAAAGGCATCAATGGGAAGCCTATAAATCAATTGGATTTGCAGGGGGATATCGTTTGTCATTTTATCTCGTTAAACGAAGCGGGAGAAAAAACGGGAATTAATGCCACAAGCATTTCAAAAGTACTAAACGGCCACATCAAAACCGCGGGCGGCTTTCGTTGGGAGTTTGATGAGAAAGATGGCATAAGTTCTATAGGGAGGCAGAATGATGTATATAAGTAAAAATGAATTGATAAGACGACTTGTTTCAATTACCGACAAAAATCGAAGCGAATTTGCAACGAAAACAGTCGAAACACTATCTGCATTATATGAGGGTTATGTTTCCCGCGGAGAGCGAACATATATAGAGGTACCTTATAAAGACAAAGATATCGCCAAACTATTAGGTGCTATGTATGATGGTGATAAGAAAAAGTGGTATATACCTCAGGGCGCCAATGTGAATCTTTTTGAAAAATGGATGCAAAAATGATATGAGTTTTGCTCATATTTGAACAACACAAAAACATACCCGGAGAACACAGGGGACGGTTCTGTGTTTTAACATGGTTTTTATAAAAATAGGAGCAGCCAATCAAGGCTACTCCTATTTATCGTCATAATGTCCTTTACATTGAATAATTTCTAATTGGCTTCGCACAGTGATGTTGCTCGCCTCGCTCGCAGTGATGCGATGTGTTCCGACTCGCGTGCCGCAGGCGCACATCACGCACGCACTGCGCATCACGTTCCCGATTTATTGTGTTGTGCCGCCTGAATCGATGCCACCCTGAAAAAGGCAATAAAATCAAGGGATTTGGAGCTTTGGAGACGGTTTTATGGGCAAGCAAAACAGGTGCTCTTCAAGTCAATTTCCCCCAGGTTTCTATCATCTCTTTTGTCGGCTCGGAAATATCACTGCAAACATAGCTTCGATTCAACAATTTATACTTATAGGAACCGGTTTTATGATACGGCATCATCTGAATTCCCTGACAAAATTCCATAGATTCACGAAGCGTTTTTAATGACTTAAAATGAGCCTCGCGGTCATTCAACGTTGGAATAATCGGTGCGCGAATGATAAACGGAATTTTCTTTTCGTTGACGAGCCTTAAGTTTTCCAAAATCGGTGCCAAGGATACGCCCGTATACTGTTTGTGTCTTTCCTCGTCCGTTTCCTTGATATCGAACAATACGAGATCGCAATATTTCAGTACGGTAAGCAATACGCTTTCGTCGGCAAAACCGCTGGTTTCTATTGCGGTATGAATGCCGTTTTCTTTGCACGTTTCAAGAAGCTCTGCGGTAAAGTACGGCTGAAAAAGCGGGTCACCGCCGGAGATCGTTACACCGCCGCCTGAGGTTTCGTAAAATACCTGATCCCTTGCAACCTTGCTGTAAACCTCGTCAACGGGGATACTTTTTCCGTAAAGCACCAAAGCCTTGGTGGGACACAGCTCTGTGCAATCGCCGCAACCGATGCACAACTCGCGCTCAAAGCTGTGCTTTTGAGCAACCGAGTGCAAATTTTGAGGACACGCGACCGCACAACGTCCACAAGCAACACATTTTGTCTCATCGTACATGATCTCGCTCTGTATTGCTTGCGATTCGGGGTTGTGACACCAAACACAACGCAACGGACACCCTTTGAGAAATACCGTTGTTCTGATTCCCGGTCCGTCATCCATGCAAAATCGCTGAATATTTAATACGGTACCCTCCATGCTCACACTCCGTTTTGAATCGAGCGATTGATGATCATTCGTTTCATCTCATCGGAAAGTCGATTGAAATATTCCGAATATCCACCAACTCTTACAATGAGATTGCCGTGATGCTCCGGGTGCTCATACGCATCTAACAATTCTTCCTTGGAGGCATAGGTGATCTGCAGCTGAATTCCGCCTTGCTTCATATAGCCGAGGATCAAAGCCTTTAATACGTCGTCGTTGAAATTTTGCGTAATGTTAAAGTTTACAACAGGCACGCCTAAGGCCCGCTTCAGATCCAAGGAGGCAACACTGTTCAAAAGTGCCGTAGGACCGCACGAATCCTTGCCAAGGATCGCGGCAAGCGAATCGCAAAGGGGAGCGCCTGCCGAGCGTCCATCGGGGGTTGCGCCGATATGCTTTCCGGCTTTGGCTTGTGACATAAACTGGATAGATGCCGAAAGAAATCCTTCTCCGAAAGCAAGCTCTCCCGTTTCGGTCATAGAGAAGATTCTTTCGCTTATTTTGTGTGCAAATTCGTTCACCTCGGAAATATCCTTTCCAAAGCTGAACCGCCCCCTTATCGCCTCGCGTAAAAAATCCGCATCATCATTTTTTAAAAAAGCAATCAGCTCTTCTGCGGTATATTTTTTCTCCTCGAAAACAAGCGTCTTGATCGTCAGTAATGAATCAATCACGTTGATCAGTCCCGCAAAATTGATAATACTCCAATTATATCTCGCGCCGCCGCTGTTGTATTCCACCCCTTTGTCAATACAATCATCGATCAGAAGCGTCCGCATGGGAAGCGGATTATATTTTGCTCGTTCCTTCCTTGAATGGCTGATTTCTCTCTTGACCGTTTCGACTACGGCTTCCACTTCGCTGATGTATGCCTTGCAGAACGCTTCAAAGCACGTTGACGAACATAATCTCGAATCTACTATCCTCTCAAGAATCAAGAGAAGATTGACACCTGCGTCCAATGAGCCGACGTTGGATAGTCCCGCGAGCATCGCTTCGGTACAGCCCCCGCCGCAGAATCGGCTAAGATCCTCATCCCGAATATTTGGAAATCGTTTTTTCAAGCCGCCAAGCAAAGCATCGGCATTGTAAAACGCCGGCTGTCCTCCACCGCTTTTTACCGTTGAGAGAGCGGCTTGCCAAACCGCTTCGGGGGTATTTTCATCAACGAAAAGCTCAATCATCGGGCGACGTCTTCCGCGAGCCGCCTCAAGGCACTGTACCGTTAGTTCCGGGCATTCCGAATCAAGCGACATGGAATAACCGTTATTTTGATCGAGGTTATCATATAAATTCTCAAGCCAAAGAATCAAATTTTCGCCTTTATAATATGGCAACAGCCCTTTGGCAAGACACCCCAAATTGTCGCAGTTATCAAGGTACATGACAAAATTCCAAGCTACGATCGCTTCGTATGCTGTCCTTGCGGGATAGAGAGGTACCCTTTGCAACGCAACGATCAATTTTTCATCCGCCGAAACCGATACCAGATAATCAACGCATCTTGCGATATAGCGCTCGATTCCGCGTATAACGTGGAGCAATCCCTCACGCATATCGGTGTCGCTTATCATTTCTATTCGCGCAGTATATGACAGAAGTCCTTCCTTCAAAATTCTCTCGTAATTCGGAATAGAATGTGTGTACATATTTCCCGCTACCGTATGCTCGGTCGGGACGGTCGATCGATAGACGCAGAATTCTTCATTCAGCTTTTTGGCAAGGGCGGGTGCTTTTTCGTTCAATGACCTTGCCTCAAAGTTAAGCCCGCTCAGATATTTCGGAGCAATACTCATTTTTTGAGCAATCACACCGGAGGGATATAAGCACTCGCCGCCGTATACTGCAAGCTCACAGTTTTCGTAAAACCGTCTGATCCCCAACGCTTTTCGGTAAAATAAGCTTCTGTCGGGTTCTTCGTATAATCCCGAGGCGGCGTACTCGCCAAGCTTTGAAAATTCATCTTTTATCATTCTTTCACCTCCGCTTTTTATATTTATCACAGAAAATCAAAAAAAGAACATTGAAAAATCATAATATGATATGGTAAAATCATAACAAAAGGAGATGAAAATCTTGAAAAGATACCATTTAATAGCAACCGATTCCGTACAGGTTCCGAAAATTGATTCCATTGGTTTTGCAGATGATCCGCGCATCACACGATATGGGCCTTCCGTGAGAAATCAGTATATTATTCACTATGTTTTATCGGGGAAAGGGCACTTCAACGGCAACAGAGTAGCAGAGGGAGAGGGCTTTTTGATCGTTCCGGGAATGCGCGAAGAATATGATCCGGATGAAAAAGATCCGTGGAAATTTTTGTGGATCATATCCGAGGATCCTGCGATGCAGGTTTTTTTCTCACGCCATGGTGCAAACGAAAAAACAGGAATATTCAAGTTTTATAACAAGTATGAGTTTGAACGGATCGTCAACCTGCTGACTTCCGCCCCGAGCAGTTTTTCTACAACGGCACAACTTTCGGAGATGTTCTTACACATCTTTAACGCTTGCGTCGAAAGGAATATGACACCGCAAAGCTCTGTAACGAAGATTTATTTTAACTTTGCTGTGAATTATATTAAAACCAATCTGCCCTCGCCCATATCGGTTGCCGAACTATGCGATGCGATTGGTATTACGCAACCGTATTTGTATAAGATCTTTAAGAAAGAAACAAAAATGTCTCCCAAGCAATATATCTCAAGCTGTAAGATTTTCAAAGCAAAAGAACTTCTTGCTCACACCGAGCTTTCCATATCGTTGGTCGCAAAATCCGTTGGATATGAAAACGTCTTGGATTTTTCTAAATTTTTCTCAAAACAAACGAATCTATCGCCCACGGTATATCGAAATACCTGTTGTTAGACCGACAAAGGTTTTTTTATAACGAAAAAAGGGGTGTGCGATCAAAAAATCACACAACCTCCTCTGAAAAGTCGATTCTTTCCAAATCCTATTGCCTTTCAAGGAATCGAATATAAAGCTGCCAATCTTCGCGACTCAAATAGTGCTTTCCGCTGCGAAGATGATAACCGATATTCCCCTCGTGGAAGCAATCCCCCGCTATCGGCAGTCTGTCGGGATGAACAAAACCTTTTTTACCCTCCGCCTCAAAATACTCGCTTGCGCCGACGCAGGACAGATATTCATTATCGGGATCCGCCCAAAGATCTTCCTCTGCGCTTGCAACATAAACCTTATGATGAGAATTTGCCGCCAAGAGCCAATGCTGATCAAACGGGAGCTCCGATTCGCGATTTGCATAATCTTTATAAGCATCACAGAACCAATAACCAAATTTGCCGCAGATCTTCTCTATCGTTTCGCCTTTCTTATTTCGGGATAACGCCGCTCCGCTACACCCTGAATTGTTCGAAAAAGCGCAATATATTCTCTCGTCAAGCGCACCGGTCAGAAGGGCTGTTTTTCCGAGGCGAGAATGTCCTACAACGCAGATCCTGCTCGTATCGATCTCAGGCCGCGTACAAAGATAGTCGATCACCCGCATTGCCGCCCATGCCCAAAGTCCGATTTTACCGCAATCTCGATTCCCTTTTGACCCGTCGGGATAAACAACACCCGCAAGCCCACCTCGAAAGTCATTATTATCCATAGTAACGTCATGATAGCAAAATGAAATAATCGCATAGCCGGAATCAATCAGTTCCTCGGTAGGTTGATATCGGTCAGGAACGTCCGCTCGGAAGTTTATATGGACAAAACAAGGCGTTTTTTGATTCGGAGAATATGAGAAAGAAACAGGGAAGGAAAAACTTCCGAAGCTTCCCTCACAGCAAATATTTATCTTTTCAAGCTTTGCTTTTCCTGCGCAAAAATTTTTCTCTACCGATAAAATTTCACCGCTGACCCTTGCTGCTTCCGGCAAAAAACCGTACTCTTCTCTCAGAAGCGTCTCTGTAAGCTCATTTCTGCTTTTGCCGCACGGGGACGGAAGCCCTTTAGACAATAGTAAATTTTTCATCATTTGTTGCCTCACCAATGATATATAAATATTTATGCTTCAGCTCTGTCATTTCTTCGCTCCTTTCGGGTGGTCATACACATTATACCGAAAGAATGCAGAAAGTCCAGGGAAATTATTTGAAAATTATTGCCTAATGATGTTTTTCGCTCACGCTCAAAATGATGTTGCGCCACTTCGTGCCGCAATGATGCGCTGTTTGCCTTTATGTGCCCGCAGGCACGCATCTCTGCCCGCAAGGGCATACATCATGAGGCAAAGCCGACATCATTTGCCGTAGGCAAACATCATTCCAAAAAGAAAAAGCACTCGAACGAGTGCTTTTCTTTTTGGCTCATAGCACCGATTCAGATATCACCAAACAACTTGTTTAGATCAATATCCGCCATAAAGGTTGCGGCGTAGGACATGGTCAAGTGGAAAAGCGAGGTATTCCATTTCGTATCTTTTCCCCACCCCTCAAAGGTGGTTGTTCCGTCTTCTCGCAAAATGCGCTTCCACGCGCCGTCGTCCGCAAGACATTGTTTTATAAGGTCATATCGGCCGTTTTTTGCCAAGCCCATCAAAACGAGGAAGGTGCAGAATAAAGAAAGAGAGCTGATTCTGTGTTTTTTTAGCATCGACAGGAATTTTTGTTGGAATTCTCCTTCGGAGCAAAGACCGAGCCCGTATACAAAACTGTTGCCAACCAAGCTGATATGTTTTGTCGCTTCGCCATCCTTGAAAAGATGGTTTTCCTTGTCATAAAAGGCAGTGTAAAAAGCACTTACAAGCGGTGCTTCGTCCCGATACTGCGGAAAATTTAAAGCAGCGGCAATTGTATTGGCAGTTCGTATTGCAGCAATATAATAAGAATTTATGGAAACGTGTGCTTCTTTGCAGATCTGCCCTTCGCGAATGTCTACATCATATCCGTGCTGAAAATTTTTCGGCCATTCGACCACGCACCATTTATCGAGATTTCTCAAAAGACCGTCTTTTTCAT
>JAFWBD010000039.1 GCA_017507325.1 Clostridia bacterium
GCCTCCATCCGAGAGGGAGGCATTATTGTGCCACGGCTTTTACTATTAGAAACGGGCTATCGATTGAAATTCTGATTAAGGTAATATGGAATTTAAAATTTGATAGAAAACGCTTTCCGCCTCTCGGAGGGAGGCTTTACTGGGTCACGGCTTTTGCCAATAGAAATAGGCTGTGGGTTTGGAATTTTGGTTTAGACGATATGGAAGATAGAATCATGTGAAAAAGTCAATCTACGCCTCTCGGATGGAGGCTTTTGGTTAGCCCCATTATCATACAAATCGGCAGAGATAACAGGTTTCTGCCGAAATTTTGTCTTACGAATTCTCCGTTAAGAACATCACCCATTTCTTTACAGCTCCTTTTCTTTTTTCCCTTAAGTGGGAGAAAATTCCTTTTCCTTGATGTAATCGATGATGGTCTTCAGGCTTTTGGAGATCCATTTGTTTTTGTGATAGATCAGCTGCTTCCAGATCTCCAGCTCCATATCACACACGTCCAGATAGCAAAGCTCGCCCGAATCGATCCGCTCCTTTGTAACAAAATCGGGCAAATACGAGATCATATTGCTGCGCACCAGCATCGAGGTGATCATATCGGTTCTCCCGATCTCCAGAACGGGAACGATCTCCAGGGACTTTTTGGCCAATTCCTTATCCAAAACCCGTCGATAGCCTTGGCCGTATTCCGTAAGAATAAAAGGCTCTCCGATCATATCTCGGATGGAAAGCCCCCGAATCCCCGCAAACTTGGAATCGGCGGCGGCCACAAAATGCATGGAAAGCCGCTCCTCCTTGGCAATGACGTAATCCTTATGATAGGAATGGCTGTCCAGCGTAATGATCAGATCCGCCTCGTTGTGATCCAGCATATCGAACATCACCAGTGTATCCGCCGTGGTAAACTTAATGGAGATCCCGGGGTATCTTCGATGAAAATCGATGTAATGGGAATGAATCAAGCCGTCGCAAACCGAATCGGGCGCAATGATGTGAATATGTCCCGAGATCTCCTCCTCTTTCGTCATATTCTCCTTGAATTCCTCGGTCAGCTCGCGGATCCTGTGGGCATAGGAAACCATTTCGTGTCCTCTTTGGGTGAGGGTCACGGTGTGATTGATCCTCTCAAACAAAAGACAGCCCAATTCCTCCTCCAATTGCTTGATCTGAAAGGAAACCGTTGATTGGGAATACCCCAAAAATTCCGCCGCCTTGGTAAAGCTTCCCAATTCGGCCACGTGGATAAAGGTGATCACGTTGCGTAATTCCATATCGTTCTCCTTGATCGAAAATTTAGATGGTAAATATCAAAACCATTTGTTTGACTAATCCTTTGGTTTATTATATAATCAAAGACAAGAAAAATCAAGATGCGACAAAAGAAAAACAGCATCTCTTCCCCTCGGAGGTACACCATGACAAAACCCCAGCTTTACACCCTCGTTGCTCTGGCCGTATACGCCATCGTAATGGCGCTGATCGGCTGCTTCAGCTTCGGCAAATCCAAAACCCTGGATCACTTTCTGATCGGCGGCCGAAACATCGGCGCCTGGATCACGGCCTTTTCTTACGGAACCACCTATTTTTCCGCCGTGGTCTTTGTGGGCTATGCGGGTCAGCACGGCTGGAACATCGGTCTCGGTGCCGTTTGGATCGGCATCGGAAACGCCGTTTTGGGCTGCTTGCTCTCTTGGCTTCTGCTGGCCAATAAAACCCGAAAAATGACGGGCAAGCTCAATGCCCGCACCATGCCCGATTATTTTGAAAAGCGCTATCACTCCAAGGGAATGAAAATTCTCTCGGCCGTCATCATCTTCGTATTCCTCGTTCCCTATTCTGCGGCCGTCTACAAGGGACTCGGCTCCCTCTTCAGCTCCGTTTTCCCCGGTGTGGAAACCTGGGTCTGGATGCTGATCATTGCCGCGCTCACCGCGGTTTACTTGGTAGCAGGCGGTTACATTGCCACAGCCTACACCGACCTGATCCAAGGCATCATTATGATCGTGGGTGTTGTTTGCTTGGTGGTCGCCGTTCTTTCCCACGAAAGCGTCGGAGGATTCTCGGGCTTGCTTCAAAATCTCTCCGATTTCGAAGCCCTGCCCGATGACCCCAATCCCGTTACAGGCAGTCAATTGACCCATCTGTTCGGCGGATCCGCCTTCAAGTTCCTTTGCATCAACATTATGCTCACCAGCTTCGGTACTTGGGGTCTTCCTCAGATGATCGGCAAATTCTACGCCATCAAGGATACCGCCGCCATCAAACGCGGCACCGTGATCTCCACAATCTTCTGTCTGATCATCGGCTGCGGCGCCTATTTGATCGGCTCCACCTCCCGCTTGATTCTCGGCGGCAAGCTCCCCGAGGGCGGCATTGATTCCGTCATTCCCGCCGTATTGATGGAGGTGCTGGGCGGCGGAACCCTCGGCATCATTTTGCTGGCTGTGATCATGATCCTCCTGCTTTCGGCTTCCATGTCCACGCTGGAAGCGGTCGTGCTCACCTCTGCCTCTGCCGTTGCGGTGGATCTGATCCCCGCCCTGAGAAAGAAGGAGACCCGCCCCGAGCATCAAATGCTCTTAACCCGTGTTCTCTGCTTGATCTTCGTGGCCTGCTCCTTTATTTTCGCAACGCAAAACATCCCCATCATCGTCAGCTTGATGTCCTTCTCCTGGGGTCTTGTTTCGGGATGCTTTATCGGTCCCTACATTTGGGGTCTTTTCTCCAAAAAGATCACCAAGATCGGTGCCCTCTCGGGCATTCTCTCGGGTCTTATTACCGTGGGCGGCGCCACCCTGTGGATCACCCTCACCGACAGCTTCTCCGCTGCCGCCGCCAAGTCCCCCGAAATGGGCGTTGCCGCTATGGCGATCTCTCTGGTGGTGGTTCCCCTGGTCAGCGCACTGACCAAAAACAGCCGCGAGGATGCCGAGCGCGCGGAGGAGATCTTCACCTGCTATCAAAAGAACTGAAATGCCCGTCATACAAAAAAAAGAGCCGACCGATGCGAAGCTTCGCATCGGTCGGTTTTGCTTGGTTCTCTTATTTTGAAATACTTTTTCGAGCTTTTATTTGCAGAGCTCGTAGGTATCCTTGGCGATCATCAATTCCTCGTTGGTGGGAATGACCAAAAGGCGGATCTTGGAATTGGGGGTGGAAACGTCGGCTTCCTTGCCAAACTTGGTCACGTCGTTCAATTCCTTATCCAATTCTGCGCCCATAAAGGCCAATTTCTTACCCACGTATTCTCTGTAGTGGGGGTTGTTTTCACCGATACCGCCGGTGAATACCACCGCATCCACACCGCCCATAGCGGCGGCAAAGGCACCCACGTACTTGGTGAGCTGGTGGTTGAGCATAGCCTCCACCAAAATGCATCTTTCGTCACCGGCCTTGGCGCCTGCCTCGATATCACGGTTGTCGGAGGTCTTCTGGGTGATACCCAAAATACCGGACTTTTTATTCATAATGGTATCGATCTGATCGGGGGTGAGATTTTCCTTCTTCATCAAAAGGGGAACAATGGCAGGGTCAATGGATCCGCAACGGGTACCCATTATGATGCCCTCCAAGGGAGTGGTTCCCATGGTGGTATCCAAGCACTTACCCTTTTCCACAGCGGCAATGGAGGAACCGTTGCCCAGGTGGCAGGTAACGATGTTCAATTCCTCGGGCTTCTTTCCCAAGAGCTCAGCGGCGCGGAGGGAAACGTAGCGGTGAGAGGTACCGTGGAAGCCGTAGCGGCGGATCTTGTATTTCTCATAATATTCGTAGGGCAGGGGGTACATATAAGCGTATTGGGGCATGGTCTGATGGAAACCGGTGTCAAACACGGCAACCTGGGGAACGCCGGGCATAATCTCCTCGCAGGCACGGATACCGGTGAGGTTGTGGGGGTTGTGGAGCGGTCCCAATTCGCAGCATTCCTCAATGGCCTCGATCACCTTCTCGTTCACCACCACGGAGCCGGAGAACTTCTCACCGCCGTGGAGCACTCTGTGACCCACTGCACCGATCTCGGACAGAGAAGAAATCACGCCCAATTCGGGATCGGCCAAGGTCTTCACCACCAGAGCAATGGCCTCGCCGTGGTTCTTCATTTCCACGTCGATCTTATAAACGTCCTTCCCGGGAACCTGATGCTTAAAGGAGCCTCCCTGAATACCGATGCGGTCGCACAGACCCTTTGCCAGCAGCGCATCATTGGTCATATCGATCAGCTGATACTTAACAGAGGAAGAGCCTGCATTGATTACTAAAATCTTCATACTGATAAAATCCTTTCATCCATATATTTTCATAGATTCCGACTATAGGAAAATTTTATCACAAAACGGAAGCGATTGCAAGAGATTTGTTTTTTTTCTTCGGAAAACTCACGATTTTTCCGAAAATTCCCCCGTTGCGCCGTGCTTTTTTCGCTCCTGCAGAATGCGCATTTTCCATTCGCCCATTTTCGGATCCAATTTCAAGCGCATAGCGCTTTCCTCGGGAGAGAGTCCCTCCCGCAGAAGATTGCAAAATTCCTCTTCGGGAACCAACAGCTGGGCTGCAAACAAATTGGCCTCGTATTCGGGCTTCAGGGTCATATCCACCAAAAAGCTGTCCTGCACCACGCTGTCCTGCGCCATTTCCCGATGCAGGGCATCGTGCCCCAATTCGTGAGCCAATACCTGCCCCGCCCGACGGCGGCGCAGAGATCCGTTGAGAAACACGAACCGCTCCCCGAGGATCACCTTATACATCCCCTCCAGCTTCTTAAAATCGGGGCAGGAAACCACCCGAATCCCCATTCGGTCTGCCAGAAGAAAGGGATTTCTCGTTTTGTAGCGCAAAACCAAGTCCTCGCACAGCGATACAATCCGCTCGATCTCACTCAAGATTTTTCCTCAATCTCTTTCCGCCCCAGCTTACGGCTTTCCTTCTTGGCCGCCCAGTATGCGGCAATGATGGCCTCCATAGCGGCATCCCGATCCTCCTCCGCCAGGGCTCCCCCGGAAAAAAGACCCGAAACCGCCTGCACCAATTCCTGAAGCTGTGCCTTGGCATCCGCCGTGGGGGCGGTCACAATGCTCTCCTCCCCTGCCGACAGCAGATTCTCCACCGTGCAATCCAAGGCTGAGGCCAAACGAAGGGTGATCTCCAGGCTGGAGGGATAGCGCTTCCCCATTTCATAATTCTGCAGGGTCCTCAGGCTGATCTGCGCCTTCTCTGCCAAAGCGCTTTGGGAAAGACCCGCCTTTTTGCGGGCCTCCTTCAATTTCTCGGAAAAATTCATAAACGCCTCCAACGAATAAAATTTCGTAAAATTACCATTGACAACGAACAATATTTCGTATATACTGAATATGAAACATCGTTCGCTTTTATTATAGCAACACGAACGCATTTTGTCAAGAGGTAAGGAATGAACCGAAGCATCCTTCATTGTGATATGAACAATTTTTACGCCTCCGTGGAAACGCTCTACACCCCCGAATTGGCGGGGAAGGCGGTGGCGGTCTGCGGGGAGGAGGCGCTGCGCCACGGCATTGTACTGGCCAAAAGCGAGGCGGCCAAGAAAATGGGAGTCAAAACGGGCGATCCCATCTGGAAAGCACGGCTCTGCTGTCCCGATCTGGTGGTGATCCCGCCTCATTTTGACCGCTACGCCAAATATTCCCGCTTGGCGCGGGAAATCTACTGTGAATATACCGATCTGGTGGAGCCCTTCGGAATGGATGAATGCTGGCTGGACGTGACCTCCTCCCGAATGGCCTTCGGCACGGGCGAGGTCATCGGCGGGGAGATCCGCCGTCGGATCCGTAAGGAGTTGGGACTGACGATTTCCGTCGGCATTTCCTTCAATAAGGTGTTTGCCAAATTGGGGAGCGATCTGAAAAAGCCCGATGCCACCACCCTCATCCCCCCCGATGGCTTTCAAAGCATCGTTTGGCCTCTGCCCGTAGAGGATCTTTTGTGGGTGGGCCCGAAAAGTGCCTCCCTGCTTCACCGCTTCGGAATCGATACCATCGGCCAATTGGCCCACGCCAATTCAGATCTGATGCGAATGAAATTCGGCAAAAAAGGAATGCAAATGAAGGAGGCCGCCGCGGGAATGGATGCTTCCCCCGTTCTCCCCTGCGATGCGGAGCCGCCTATGAAAAGCATTGGCCACGGCGTCACCCTCCCGCGCGATCTGACTGAGCCCGAGGAGGTTCGCCTTCTGATTTTTGCCCTTTGCCAACGGATCGGCGAACAGCTCCGCTTCCACGAGAAATTGGCCTGCGGCATTGCCCTTGATTGCAAGGATTGCTCTTTTTTCGTAAAAAGCCTCCAAAAAAAGCTGACCCTTCCCAGCGATTGCACGGCCACGCTGGCGGAGGAGGCCTTTCGCCTTTTTCGGGAGCGCTACGCCTTCCGAACGCCCTTACGCTCTCTTTCCGTTCGCGCCATTGATTTGAAAAAGCGCTCCGAGGGCACGCAGCTTTCTCTGTTCGACACCCCCCGAGACCGAAGAAGCGAGCTTTTGGACCGTGTGGGCGACCGCTTGCGGGAAAAATACGGCAAAAACGCCCTCGTTTCCGCCTCCCTTCTTCACTATTCTCTCCCCGATGACAACGTGGAATGCACCCCCTTTTCCGCGCCGTAACCCAATCCTTAAAAAAGAAAACAAAAAACTACCCACCCTCCATTATGGAGGGTGGGTAGCAGTGTTTTCAATCAAAGCCTTTTTATTTTTTTCCGAACAAAGCCCGCAGGCCTCGGGTAAAGTTGCCGTCGCACTTGATCAGAGAAAGTGCGTAAACGGAAAGAATGATAATTCCGATGACAACGAAAATGCCCAGCATTCCCGCAACCATAATGGGAAGTCCGTCGGATACCACGTTCTTAAAATTCTCCGCAATGCTTGCGGCCATCAGTTGATTCAAGAAATTCATTGTTTTTCCTCCTCTTAACCCTGCACCATGGCAAGAATGATACCGCCTGCAATAACGGAAGCCACCTGGCCGGACACGTTAACACCGATGGAGTGCATCAAAAGGAAGTTTTGAGGATCCTCTGCCAAGCCCATCTTATGTACCACTCTTCCCGACATGGGGAATGCGGAAATGCCGGCGGCGCCGATCATAGGATTGATTTTCTTTCCTTCGGGCAAAAACAGATTCATCAGCTTTGCCAGCATCACACCGCCGAAGGTATCGAACACGAAGGCGGCAAGACCCAGACCCAGAATCAAAATGGTCTCCCAGGTCAAAAACTTGTCGGCAGTCATCTGAGAGGCAACGGAAATGCCGAGGAAAATGGTGATCAGATTGGCAAGCACCTTCTGAGCGGTCTCGGAAAGAGAATCCAGAACGCCGCATTCGCGCAGGAGGTTACCGAACATCAAAAATCCAACCAAGGCCACGGAGCCGGGAGCGAACAGACCCACCACGATGGTCACCACAATGGGGAACAGAATCTTGGTCAATTTGGAAACGGGTCTTCCGCTTGCGTTGGACATACGGATCCTACGCTCTTTTTTGGTGGTGCACAGCTTGATGATGGGAGGCTGTACCACGGGAACCAGCGCCATATAAGAGTAAGCGGCCACCATAATGGCACCCATATACTTGGAGCCCAGGGTTTGCGCCACCACAATGGAGGTGGGGCCGTCAGCCGCACCGATGATGGCGGCGGAGGCGGCGTCGTTCAGATCGAAGCCCACCATAAGGCCCAGACAAAGGGTGAAGAAGATACCGAACTGAGCGGCGGCACCGAAGATCATCAATTTCGGGTTGGACAAAACGGGTCCGAAATCGATCATCGCACCGATACCGATAAAGAGCAGCAGGGGGAAGAGCTCAAAGCTCTCGTGGGTCATACCCATATTGAACAAATGGTTCAATACACCGAGAATGCCGCTTTCGGCCTCGGCGGGGTTAATGGGCAGGTTCACCAGAATGGCACCCAGACCCATGGGGAGAAGGAGCGTGGGCTCCATTTCCTTTTTGATGGCCAAAAAGATCAAAAGACCTCCGATCAGCCACATCGCCAGCTGATTCAGCTCCAAATATTGGAAGTTTTCAAAAAGCTTCAAAAATTGTTCGACAATTACCATGATTTTATCCCTTCCTTACTTGATAACTTTTACGGAAATCGTTACAGTCTCACCGTTGATATCCCATTCCTTGGAAATCTCGCCGATCTCGGAGGAGACGGAAAGCGCCAGCGTATCGGAACAGATTTCGTTTTCCTTGGCCTTGGCCAATTCTTCGATTCTTCGGTTGCCTGCAATGCCGATCTCGATCCGATCGGTCACGTTGAAATCCGCATCCTTGCGCATGGTCTGGATCTTGCTGATCAGCTCTCGGACAAAGCCCTCGGTGATCAATTCCTCGGTCAAGGTCGTATCCAGCACCACGGTCACGTCACCGTCGGCCACGGCAAAATAGCCCTCCTTCTGCTCGCTCTGCACGATCAGATCCTCGGGATTCAGCACCACGCGGCCGCTTGGCAGATCCAGTGCCAGGGAGCCCTCTTCATCCAGCTCTTTTTTGGCCTTGGCACCGTCCAGATTCTGCAGAGCCACCCTCAATTCACCCAGCTGCTTTCCGAATTTGGGTCCGCAGGTCTTCAGCTGAGGCTTGAAGGAATAGGAGAGGTATTCCTCCACCGCATCGGTGAAGACGATCTCCTTCACGTTCAATTCTTCCTTCACAATGGAGCGGCAATCCTCATCCAGAGAGGCGGGGCA
The DNA here is from genome assembly GCA_017507325.1 of Clostridia bacterium. Classification (GTDB taxonomy): domain Bacteria; phylum Bacillota; class Clostridia; order Oscillospirales; family SIG627; genus RGIG5579. The sequence continues at coordinate 8,717 of JAFWBD010000039.1, forward strand.
GGAAACGAACATTTTGGCCAGAGGCTGGCGGTTCTTTCTTCCGGAGCCGGCACGGGCGGCTCTTCCGCTGACCACAATGCGAAGCACCTCTGCCATTTCCTCCTGCAATTCGGGAAGAATCCATTCCTCACAAACCGCGGGGAAATCACAAAGATGAACGGATTCGGGCGCGGCGGGATCCACCGAGCACACCAGATTCCGATAAATCTCCTCTGCCATAAAGGGAATCATGGGAGCGGCAGTCTTCGCGACAGTCACCAAAGCGGTGTACAGGGTCATATAGGCATTGATCTTATCCTGCGGCATACCGCTGACCCAATAGCGCTCTCTTCCGCGGCGCACGTACCAGTTGGAAAGATCGTCCACAAAGCCCTGCAGGGCTCTGCAGGCCTCGGGAATTCTGTAATTTTCAAGGTTCTCATCCACACTCTTTACCGTGGAATGAAGCCCCGAAAGGAGCCACTGATCCATCACGGAAAGCTTTTCGTAATCCAGGCTGTACCGAGTGGGATCAAAGCCGTCAATGTTGGCGTAAAGCACGTAGAAGGCGTAGGTGTTCCAAAGGGTACCCATAAACTTTCTCTGCCCCTCCACCACAGCCTTGCCGTGGAAGCGGTTGGGAAGCCAGGGGGCGGAATTGGTGTAGAAATACCAGCGGATGGCGTCGGCACCGTAGCTTTCCAGCGCCTCGAAGGGATCCACCGCATTGCCCTTGGATTTACTCATCTTCTGACCGTTCTCATCCTGAACGTGTCCCAGAACGATCACGTTTTTGTAAGGAGCCTGATCGAAGATCAGCGTGGAAATGGCAAGGAGCGAATAGAACCAACCCCGCGTCTGATCCACCGCCTCGGAAATAAAATCGGCGGGGAACTGTGCCTCAAAGAGCTCCTTGTTTTCAAAGGGGTAGTGATGCTGTGCAAAGGGCATGGCACCGGAATCAAACCAGCAGTCGATCACCTCGGGCACACGCTTCATTTTGCCGCCGCACTTGGGGCAGTTCAAGGTCACCTGATCGATATAGGGGCGGTGCAATTCAATTTCCTCGGGACAATCGGAGCTCATTTCCTTCAGCTCCGCAATCGATCCCACCGCGTGGCGGTGTCCGCATTCGCATTCCCAGATATTCAAGGGCGTTCCCCAGTAACGGTTACGGGAAATTCCCCAATCCTGAACGTTCTCCAGCCAGTCACCGAATCTTCCCTTGCCAATGCTCTCGGGGATCCAGTTGATGGTGTTGTTGTTGGCAATGAGTCTGTCCTTCACGTCGGTCATCCGAATGAACCAGGATTCTCTGGCATAATAGATCAAGGGGGTGTCGCAACGCCAGCAGAAGGGATAATCGTGCTCGAATTTGGGCGCATCGAACAAAAGACCGCGTTCCGAAAGATCGCTCAATACCTTGGGATCCGCATCCTTCACGAAAAGGCCCGCAAAGGGCGTGTTTTCGGTCATACAGCCCTTGGAGTCCACCAGCTGAACGAAGGGCAGGTCGTATTTTCTGCCCACGCGGGCGTCATCCTCACCGAAGGCGGGGGCAATGTGAACGATGCCCGTACCGTCGGACATGGTAACGTATCCGTCGCATACGATGTAATGGCCCTTTTTCCCCTGCTTTTTCGCCAGCTCCCCTGCAATTTCATACAGAGGCTCGTAGGCTCTGCCCTCCAGATCCTTTCCTTGGAAGGTTTCCAGCACCTCATAGGCCGCCTTGCCCTCCTCCGCCAAGGGAGCGAGCACCGCTTCGCAAAGCTTTGCGGCAAGATAGTAGATCTTTCCGTCCGCACCGCGAACCTTGCAGTAATCCTCCTCGGGGTTGACACAAAGCGCCACGTTGGAGGGAAGCGTCCAGGGGGTGGTGGTCCAAGCCAAAAAGTAAGCGTCCTCACCGATCACGGGAAAACGAACCACCGCACTCTTTTCCTTCACCGCCTTGTAGCCCTGCGCCACCTCGTGAGAGGAGAGCGGGGTTCCGCAGCGGGGACAGTAGGGAACGATCTTAAAGCCCTTGTAAAGCAGCCCCTTTTCGTAGATCTGCTTCAAGGCCCACCACTCGGATTCGATAAAATCGTTGTGATAGGTCACGTAAGGATCCTCCATATCGGCCCAGAATCCGACCGTCCCGGAGAAATCCTCCCACATTCCCTTATACTTCCAAACGCTTTCCTTGCATTTCTGAATGAAGGGATCCAGCCCGTATTCCTCGATCTGCTCCTTGCCGTCCAGCCCCAGAAGCTTTTCCACCTCCAATTCCACCGGCAAGCCGTGGGTATCCCAGCCGGCCTTACGGGGAACCATATAGCCCTTCATGGTGCGGTAACGGGGGATCATATCCTTGATAACACGGGTCAATACGTGCCCGATATGAGGCTTTCCGTTTGCCGTGGGAGGTCCGTCGTAAAAGACGTACGGCTCCCCTTCCTTTCGGGTCTGAATGCTTTTCTCGAAGATCTTATTTTCCTTCCAGAATTCGCCCACCTTCTTTTCCCGTTGGACAAAATTCATATCGGAATTCACTTTTTCGTAAATCATAGAAAACCTCCCGGTGCGTTTTCGGCAAAACAAAAGCCTCCGTCCCCGCAGGACGAAGACAACCATTCGGCAAGCGCCGAATCACAGCGCAAAGAACTTCCCTGTCACAGAAACGTTTTTCTTAAAGAAAGTCTGCCGCCTTTCATGCCTTTTCCACAGTAATTTATCATATATAGGAAAAAAAGTCAAGAAAAAAACTTCTTTTTCTTTTTTTTGCTTGACAAATCTCGTTTCCTTTGCTATAATAATCCCCGCCAAGTGAGATGGTGCCATAGCCAAGTGGTAAGGCCACGGTCTGCAAAACCGTTATTCCCCAGTTCAAATCTGGGTGGCACCTCCAAACGAAAATCCGTTCTCGTAAGAGAGCGGATTTTTGTTTGTATTATTCACTATTCATTATTCATCATTCATTATTCATGAAACGAGAACGAATTTTCAAATGAAGAATGAATAATGAAGCCGCTTCGCTAATGAATAATGAATAATTTTGGTAGCTTTTCGCGGAGACAAAAATCGTTTTTATTATCAGCCTTTCCTTTTTGCCCTCGGGTCTTGGAAAACACCGAAAACTGTGCTATACTAAACCCAAGAAAGGCGGTGTGTATATTTATGGAAATATATAAATTTGAATTCGGTTCTTTCATGAATATTATTTTTGCACTTGCCTCCATCGGAATGCTTGTGGTTACTGCGTTTGTTATCAAATTTGTAGTTCGACAAATGAAGAACGAGTTAAAGAACGGGTTGAAATGTTTCTTTAAACGTACTCTTGACTTTATACCATTTGTGATCGTTCCTCTTGTGTTTTCGATTGTATTTGCCACCCAATTTATAAAATACACATCTTGGGATTATCATATGGAAAAAGGGAACGCCTCTGTTTTAGAGGGAGATGTTACTGTTGTTTCGGTGGAGGAAGAATATTATAGGGGAAGTTTTTCAGGATATAACGTTGTTATAGAAATAGAAGGGCAGATCATTTCCCCTGCCAATATTTTTTCTGAAGAAGTTGTGGATGCCTTCGAAAGCAATCAAATACTTATCATACAGTACGGTGAGATTAAAAATGATGGTACATATATTTTTAGTATCAAAACATCAAACTGATGGCATCTTTTTTGTCAACACGTGCCAAAAAATCCTGCACGAAAGTGCGGGATTTTTACTTTTTACCTCTTACCTCTTCGCTCTTACCTTGAATGGCAGGATTTTTTGGGAAGTAATAGGTAAAAGGGAAGAGGTA
>JAFWBD010000040.1 GCA_017507325.1 Clostridia bacterium
CGCCGTAAGGCGTGTATATCATCCGCAACTTGTTGCGGTATATCATCAACACAAAGTGTTGTATATCATCCAGCTGCAGGGAAATACACGCTGGCGCGTGATGAGATACAGCCCCAAAGGGGCTGATGATATGCACCGCACTTCGTGCGGCGATGATATGCCAAGCCTGCGGCTTGGATAAAAAAATCCGATGCTTTCGCATCGGATTTTTTGGTGCGAGAGACGGGACTTGAACCCACATAGAATTACTTCCACTAGCACCTCAAGCTAGCGCGTCTGCCAATTCCGCCACTCTCGCATAGGAACGAATGGTATTATAATTCGGAAAAGCAATTTTGTCAAGAGTTTTTTTAAATCTTTTTTCAAAAAAGAAAATCCAATATACTGTCGCGGCAAATTAATTGACTGCAGGCAAAGAAAAAACGAAAAACGTCCTCTCCCCCTCTTGGTGACATCGGTCACACTTTCTTTTTCAGGACATATTCTGTCAATGAGCCTGCCGATTTCGGCAGGTAGCAACGAAAGGGGATTCACTATGAACTGTGCTTGCAATCTTTTCAACAAAGACGTTTTACTTTGGGTGATTCTGATCGCTGTCGTTATTCTTCTTTTCTGCTTCGCATAAAGAAAAAAACGCTACCGTAACTTTTTGACCCCAAAGGCAACATCACACCGACCGCTTGGTCGGTGTGATGTTTTTGGTTTTATTTTGTGATTTCCACTTCAACGGTGTAATTCCCCACCGCATAATACTTTCCTTCGCTGGCAGAGGTCTGTACGATCTGCACGGGCACCTCTGCTTTTCCGACGGTATCCAGATACGAGAGATCGATATTCAAATAGAAATCATTCAAGGTGGCCGCCGACAGCACGTTGCCGCCGCCGCGAATCTTGAATTCCAGATAATCATCCGCGAAGTCGTAGGTCAGACCGCCCGAAGGCGCTGTAACCGCCACGTGGGTATGAGAAAGATTCATCCGAAGGGTACGGAAGGTGTAATCCTCCAGCACCATACTGACCGCGATATCGCCCAGGGTTTCTCCAAGCTCAACGCCGTCGGGCAGGACAAGCTGTCCCGGAGACAGGGTTGCTTCATAGTGATTGGCATCCAGGCTTTGCTCATCCAGAATCAATGCAGGAATGCTATTGACCGAATCGATCAGCGCGGGATCCCCCTTAATGATCACGCTTTTCGGAGAAACGTTGTAGCTTAGGCCGTTGCCTTCCCACCAGCCGTTTTTGCTTTTCACAGTCAAGGGAACCTCTTTGGTTTTGTAAACCTCCAGCTGAACCCGAATGTTGCGCTCGGGCATGATCACGTAGCGGGAATTGATGACTCTGCCATCGGAATTGCAAAGCTCGTAAGGAGCATTTCTCTCAAATCCCGTGGTGACTTGACCCAAATCTCCCGTGGAAACCTTGGCGTAGGAGATCTGCTCCAGGATGGTTTTCGGCCCCTTCACCAAAATGGCGGAAAGTGCCGGCACCGCATCGATCCCGATGCCCGCATCGGCCGTATAGCTGCCCAATTCCACCCGAACGGGAATGGAAAGAGAGATGGTCTGATCCACAAACAGCGTGGCCTTTTGCGGGAAGCATTCGAAGAGCTCCGCCCCCTCCGGCACCAAAACGCTGATCTCAGGCTGATAGTTTCCGGGACGGTTGATGGAGCTGAGATCCAAATAGGCCTCCAGATCACTGTTTTTGATCTTATTCAGATCACTGCGCTTTCCCACCAAGGTGATATCCACCGTATTCTCACCGCCCTCGATCACCGAGAAGGAGGAAGAGAGCGACTGCATGGAAACGGGAACGGAATGGAAGGTTTTTCGATAATCCGGAGATTCCGCATCCTGCACGTAAAACCAAAGAACCAAGGCGGCAAACAGCGAAAACAAGGCTCCCAGAAAGGAATAGCCGCGACGGTTACGGTTTGTTTTTTCACTTTTGCTTTTCTTCTCTTTTGTCTTTGTCATTCCCGCTGCCTCCTTTCTCCTTTTCTCCTCTGCGCTTGATGATACTCTTTTTCTCCCGATCGATGCCGAATTCATTGATCAAGCGATGCCGCAGAGCGCGAAGGGCAACCCCGCGGTCGATTTCTCCGTTTTTGGCCACGGAAACCGCTCCCGTTTCCTCGGAAACGATGATAACGAAGGCATCGCTGATCTCCGAGACGCCCAACCCCGCACGGTGGCGGGTTCCCAATTCATTGGGGAGATTGGGATTTCCCGTCAAGGGCAAAAAACAACCGCAGGCATGGATTCGCCCGTCGCGAACGATCATCGCACCGTCGTGAAGGGGCGCCTTGTTGAAAAAGATATTTTCAATCAAATGCTTGTTTACGGCGGCATCCACGACCACGCCCGTTAAGATCTCGTCTCCCAAGCGGGTATTTCGTTCCAAAACGATCAAAGCTCCCGTTTTGGCCTCCGAAAGATCGGTCACCGCAAGACAGATCTCCTCGATCATTTTTTCCTCATAGCTTTCCTGCGCTTCCGTGATGTTTTTCAGATTTCGGAAATTGCCGCCCATTTTTTCCAGAGCGCTTCGAAATTCCGGCTGAAAGATCACGATCAAGGCGATCAAGCCCACGTCAAAGACGGTTTCCAGAATATAGTTGAGGGCATTCAAGCCCAGAAAATCGCTGATCCACATCACCAGCAATACGGCAAAAATACCCAGTGCCAATCTGCCGGCTCTTCTTTGGCGCACAAAGCTGAATGCATAATATATAATGAAGGAAACGATCAAAATATCCAAAATATCAAAGATACCGATGGATAGGATCTGATTCCAGATATAATAGAAAAAATCGCCGACCGATCGAAGCATATTGGACATATTTCTTCTCCTCGTTTTCCAATCAATACAGAATGAAATTATGCGTTATACAAAAGATCAATGCTGGAATCGATAAATTCCTGCAATTCCTCCCGCGTAAAGCCGCGCTGAGAGATCACCGCGATCATATACACCTGTTTGGCCAAGGCCTTGGCCTTTTCCTTGGTTTTTTCATCGGCGCTGAGACCTGCAATGCGGGCGATCAGGGGGCAATTCATATTGACCACCAAGGTCACCTCATCCTCGGGGACGGAGATTCCCTCCAGCTTCCCCGAATACTGCTTCAGAATCTCGCCGAGACGGCGCTTTTCCTCCGCCAAGGTCAAGAGCGCGGGGGTCTTTGAGGACTTCATCACCTCTTGCACCACCGTGACCTTTTCGGGGATCACACTGCGGAACACCTCAGTCAACGCCTCGTTTTCCTCAGCCTTTTCCTCTGCCTTCAGCACCTGATCCATTTCGGAATCGATCCGAACGAAATGAACGGCGTGATCCTGCATTTCCAGGAAGGAAAGGAAGCGGGAATCCAAAATTCCGTCCATCACGGCAACAGAGATCTCCTGCTCGCGGAAAAGATTGATATAGCCCACCTGCTGCAGCAGATCGTTGGTATAATAAACGGTATTTTCCTCTCCCTTCCCCCGATTCTTTTCCAGATATTCGGGAGCGGTCAGATATTCGTTTTCCGTGGTCTTATAAAGGATGATATCCTTGACGCGATCAAAGAATTTGGAATCGCGGGTACAGCCGTATTCCACAAAGGGCTTCACATCATCCCAGATCTCCTCCAGCTTTTTACGGTCGTTTTGGAAGAGACGATTGAATTTATCGCAGATCTTTTTGGTGATGTGACCGGAGATCTTAGCCACGTAGCCGCTGTTTTGCAAATAGCTGCGGGAAACGTTCAAGGGAAGCTCGGGGCAATCCAGGACCCCCTTTAAAAGCATCATATACTCGGGGATAACTTCCTTGATATTATCGGCCACAAAAACTTGATTGTAATAGAGCTTGACCTGCCCCTCAAGGCTGGCATATTCATCCAAAAGCTTGGGAAAATACAAGATGCCCTTGAAATTCAGCGGAAACTCCGCATTGATATGAATATAAAAGAGCGGGTCCCGAGGATCCCCGAACACCTTGTGATAAAAGGCGAGATATTCCTCCTCGGTGCATTCCGACGGGCTTTTGAGCCACAAGGGATTCGGATCGTTAATGGGGGCATCCTCTCCCCCGTTTTCCCCCAGAACGGTCAAATAAATGGGAACGGGCATAAAAGCGCAATAGGTATCCAGAACCGCCTTCACCTTTTCGCGGGAAAGATATTCCTTTTCCTCCTCGGTAATGTGAAGGATGATCTCCGTGCCTCTTGTGCTTCGGGTGCCCCCCTTCATCTCATAGTCGCCCGCATCCGTGCAGGTCCAGAAGGCACTCTGAGCACCCTTTTCAAAGGAAAGGGTATTGATGTCCACGCGGGAAGCAACCATAAAGGCAGAATAAAAGCCCAGGCCGAAATGGCCGATAATACCGCCGGAGCCCTCGCTTTCTCCCTCGTATTTCTCAATGAACTCCAAAGCACCCGAAAGAGCGATCTGGTTGATATAGCGATCGATCTCCTCCGAGGTCAAACCGATTCCGTTATCCACGATACGGATCTCGCCGAGGGCGGGATCCAAAATGACCTGAATTCGGTAATCCTCCTCGCACTCGGCCTTTCCCAAGGAAACCAAGCGCTTCATTTTGGTGATGGCATCACAGGCATTGGACACAAGCTCTCTGAGAAAAATATCCTTATCGGAATAGAGCCACCGTTTGATAACGGGAAAGATGTGCTCAGTATCCACACTGATTCCGCCGTTTTTCTTCATTTCTTCCATTGAAATACCTCCTTATTTTGCAATCAATCGGGATTTTTAATCATAATGACCGTCATCACAAAGGAAGCGGTGGGGGTTTCCACCGTCAAAACCGAGCCGGGCTTGACGGATACTCCCGCAACGGTATAGCCGTTTTCCGTTTCGTTGGCCGTAGCTTCCATTTTGCAGGTCAAGGTTAAAACCTCAATCATATCGTTTTCATCGTTTTGATTCTGATAGACCGTTTCGTTTTCCGTTACGGAGACCAGCTTTCCGAAATACACCTTGGTATCGGAAAACACCAGCACCTCTCCCGCCTCGGGATGATTATGAGCCTCCTCGGTAACGTTTTCCACAAGGAAGGTGATCTCCACCGTTTCCCCGTCGGCTCGCCCCAAAAAGGAGCGGATCTGACTTTGGAACACCGTTGCCAAAACGCAAACGGCGGCCAAAACAAATAAAATGACGTCCAACACGGAAAAACCGATTTTTTTTCGCTGATTCACGTTATTTTGCCTCCTCTTCCGTTTCTTCCACCGTAAGGATTCTTCCCTCACGAACCGATCTTGCCGTTTCCAGCACAAAAGATTCCCCTTGCACGGGAATTCCATCCCAAAGGGTGCAAACCAAAAAGAACTCCTTATGGCCGTTTTGCTCGGAAAGCTCGCTGACCTCCTCCACCCGACCGATCCTTTGGCCGTCCGACCCGAAGAGGCTGTCCTCTGCTCTGGGAATTGCGTGGAGAAGAGGCTCCTCATAGCGAACCATCACCTCAACGCGATAAAAGCGGCGATCCTCGGCCGCCTCGGCGTTTTCCAAGGCCACGTACACCACGATGCTCAAGACGAGACCCGCGATCAAAAGGAAAAACACGTCCAAATAGGAAAAGCTGAGATTTCTTTCTTTTTTCTTCATCATTTCCTCCACAATTTCAATAGGGCAAGCGGATCTCTTCCCTCTCCGAGATGCGGCTCATGGCCCGCGGAAAGGAGAGCAGAAGGAAAAGAAGCACGAACAGACGGTAATCGGGCAGAACGCCTTGTACGCAGATGCACAAAAAGGCCGCCACGGAGCAAAAGCTCGCCAGCACTCTTGCGTGAACGTCCTCCGAACGGGAGCGATGGGGCAAACGCAAAAGCTCAAACACATAAAAGCCCAAAAGCAGTGCAACGAGAAGAAGCCACCAGATCCCTCCGACGGAGCGGATCAGGCTGAACAATCCCGCTGTTTTTTCCCCGAGGGCGATGCCTCCGATCCGAAAGCCGAAGGCAGACAGAAGCTGCTCAAAAACAGAGACGGGGAAGATTCGGGTGGCAAGATAGATCAAAAGCCCCGTGACCGTGATCCACACCAAGGAAAAGCGGGAGGAGAACAGGAGATACACGACCAGTGTCACCGCAACCGTCATCCAAAGACTGCTGTTTCTGACGAAAAACAGCCCTGCCAGAAGGAAAAACACCGTCAGAAGACAAAAAGCTCTTTGACCGAAGGAGGAAGCCAAGCGGATGCGCCCCACAGCCAAGGGAAGGAGCATTGCCAACACACATCCAAGCTCCGCCGTCGGCTTTATAAAAAAGAACGTTTCCAAAAAAGGATGATTCAAAAACAGTGTCGGTCGGAAAAGCAGGATCATTTCTCTGCAAACGAGAAAGGCGGAGGCGGAAAAGGCGGCAAAGCACAGCGTTGACAAAAAACGATCCGCACTGTCCAGGCTTCGCAAAAGGCCCGCAGAAGCAAAATAGATCAAGAGCAGGGAAAGGAAAGTTGATGCCCTTTGGGGAACGGAGGAAAAAAGCACCGGAAGCAAAGCCAAAACCACCACGGGATCCATCGGGGAAAACACCAGACTTCGCTTTCCCACACAGCTTTTCAAAAACAGCGAAAGAGCCGTGGCGGCGATCAGAAATATAAGCTGCTCCCTTTCCAGGAAAAGGCACCCCGCGCCGCAAAGAGCCAGTCCCGCCTCGGGAAAGCACAGAACAAAGCACAAAACCGAAAGCCAAAGCAGAACCCGAAGCAAAAGCAAGGGAGAAAAGAACACGGAAAGGCCGCCGAACAGCATTCCGAAGAACACCATGTATCCCAAATGATCCTCTCCCTCGGCGCGGGGGATCTTCCATTCCCGCACCCCGAAGAAGGGCTTTACGACACTGCAGAAAAGAAAGCTTCGCCGAAGCCCTTCCGCAACGTTCCATCGGGAAAAAACGCAAAGGATGGTGATAAACAGCAGAGAAACTCCGAAAAGCAGATGCTCCTGATCTCCCGCCACAAGAGGAAGCCACTCCCCTGCAAAATAGGAGAGGATCTGCAAAAAGCCGCAGATGAAAAAGAGGATTCCGAAGGAACGGATCCTGGTCAAAAGAAGCTCACGGATTCCCTTTCGGAACAGACCCACAAAAAAGCTCTGCTCCGAGGCCTTGGCCAATGCGGTTTTGATTTTGATTCGGTACGTTTGTGCGGGAAAGCGCCCGAAAAATTTCTCTTTCGGGTTTGCGGCTTTTTCCTCCTGAGCTGAGGAAAAGCTTCTGAGCGGACGGTACAAAAGGCACTCGCCCAAATCCGCAAGCAAACGCGAAAGCGAAAAGAAGCTTTCATTTTTCGCCATATGATTTCCTTTCCCGACTTACGGATCCTCCAAAAGATCCGGCCGTTTTTTCTCTGTTAATTTCCGCGCCTCTTCTCTGCGCCATTTTTCAATATTTTCATGGTGGCCGCTGATCAGAACCTCGGGCACGGTGACCCCTCTGAAATCAAAGGGGCGTGTATATTGCGGGTATTCCAAAAGATTTTGGGTGTGGCTTTCCTTTTCGTGGCACTCCGGATCCGCCAGGACCCCGTCGATCAGGCGGGAGACGGCATCCACCAGCACCGTAGCGGGGATCTCGCCTCCTGTCAGAACGTAATCCCCAATGGAGATCTCTTCATCCACGATGGCATCGATGGCTCTTTGATCCACGCCCTCATAATGACCGCAAAGGATCACAATATGAGAAAGCCTTGAGAGCTCTCTTGCTTTTTTCTGAGTAAAAACGGTCCCCTTGGGAGACATATAAACGGTATAGGGCTTTTGGGGGAATTCGGCGGTGATGGCATCGAAGCAATCACAAATGGGATCGGGCTTCATCAGCATTCCCTTGCCGCCGCCGTAGGGCGTATCATCCACTCGGCGGAATTTATCCTTGGAATAATCGCGGATGTTATGAGCAAACACCTCCACGATTCCGTTTTTGCGGGCGCGGCCGATGATGCTCTCGCCCAAAACCGTATCCACCAGTTCAGGGAACAGCGTCATAATATCAAAGCGAATGGCAGCCATCAGTCGAAGATCCCTTCGGGAGCGTGGACAAAAACGCCCTTTTCAAGATCGATCCGATCCACCCATTCCTTCACGTATGGAAAATACGCTTCCCTTCCCGAGGGCAGCCGAACCGAAAGCAATTCTCCCGCGCCGCGGGAGCTGATTTCCGAAATCTTGCCGTACTCCCTGCCGCTTTCGGACTCGACGAGCGGAAGGCCGATCAAATCGGCAAAAAAAACCTTTTCGCCCCGAGGATCGATCTGACTGCGGGATACGTATAAGGTCTTTCCCTTATAGATCTGTGCCTTTTCCACGGAATCGATCCCGCAAAAGGACACCAAAAGCAAGTCTCCCTGACGGCGGACGGTGTTCAATTCCAGAGGATTCTCTTCCCGCGGGGCAGGATAAAGATTCTTTACCCCCGATAAGGGCTGATCCCCATCCAGCCAACACTCGAATTTCACCTCTCCCCGCAAAGCATGGGTGTTTCTGACCAAGCCCGCTTCCAAAAAGTCCTGCTTCATGATGAACCCCTCAAAAAATGTAATTTCAATTCTTCCTTTATTATATCACAAAAATACCTTGGGCGACAATAGTTTTTTCATCTTTTTCAAAGATTTCCCGTTTTTTTAAGCTTTTCTCCCCTCAAAGAAAAAAGCGACGCTCCGCCAAAAAACTTTTTCAATAATTTCAAGTTTCCTATTGACAAATACACTTGACCTTGCTATAATGGAAGAACCTCTCGGGGTCTTTTTTTATGGAAAGATTCCCTCGGAGGGAGAATAACCGCCCCAAGGCGGATCACGATTCGGAGGATTATCATGAGAGAGAGAATCACACTGGCTTGCACCGAATGCAAGCAGAGAAATTACGATACGATGAAGAACAAGAAGAACAACCCCGACAGATTGGAAATGAACAAGTACTGTCCCTTCTGCCGCAAGCACACTCTTCATAAGGAAACCAAGTAAAATTTGATAGGAGAACAAAAAATGGCAGAAGAAATCAAGAACAATTCCGCCCCGACTGCTCCTGAAAAAAATGCAAACAAGGTAGAAGCCAAGAAGGAAAAGAGCTCCAAGCCCGGCTTAGTAAAGAGGTGCGCAAATTTCTTTAAAGAGTATCGCAGCGAGCTGAAGAAGGTGGTTTGGTATCCCAAGGATCGCGTGATCCACGATACCGGAATCGTTGTAGCCGCTTTGGCTGTCTGCGGTCTTGCCATCGGTCTTTTGGATCTTCTCTTCACCCAGATCATTCTGCTTCTGGGCAAAATCGGCTGATCGTTTTAAAGGAGTCGACTATGCTGGAAGACAATCTCACCCCCCACTGGTACGTTGTACACACCTATTCGGGCTATGAAAACAAGGTTGCCGTGAATCTGGAAAAGATCGTAGAGAACCGCAAGGTCGGCAACTTGATTCATGCGATCAAGATCCCCATGGAGAAGGTGCCCGAATCCGAGGGTGGAGACGGCGTAGCAGAGCGCAAGATCTTCCCCAGCTACGTGCTGGTGAAGATGATTATGAACGATGAAAGTTGGCACATTGTCCGCAACACCACGGGTGTAACCGGATTTGTCGGCCCCGGATCGATGCCGGTGGTTCTTTCCGACGAGGAGGTTGCCGCACTGGGTGTGGAAACCGCCACCGAATCCCTGCCCTACAAGGTGGGCGACAAGGTTCGCGTGACCGACGGCCCCCTGGCCGCACACATTTCCTCCGCTGTTGTGGAAGAAATTTCCGCCGACTTCAAAAAGGTCAAGGTGCTGGCCGATCTTCACGGAAGAAGCACCAAAATCGAACTGGATTCCGCTTGGGTCCAAATTTTCTGATTATTTTGGTTTAACGCCCGAGAGGGCTTAAACAACTGCCCGTAAGGCAGTTGTGGGAGGGAATCAAAACTTCGGTTCCCGCCATACCACGAAAGGAGTACCATTATGGCAAAAAAAATCGTAGCTTACGTTAAGCTCCAGCTTCCCGCTGCAAAGGCAATGCCCGGCCCCCCTGTCGGCCCTGCCCTCGGTCAGCACGGTGTTGCAATCCCGAATTTCTGCAAGGAATTCAACGAGCGCACCAAAAATGACATCGGTTTGATCATCCCCGTTGTCATCACCATTTACTCTGACAGAACCTTCTCCTTTATTACCAAGACTCCTCCCGCAGCCGTTTTGGTGAAGAAGGCCGTTGGAATCGAATCCGGTTCTGCCGTTCCCAACAAGACCAAGGTCGCAAAGCTGACCCAGGAACAGCTCCGCGCCATTGCAACTCAAAAGATGCCCGATTTGAACGCATCTTCCGTTGAGACTGCGATGAGCATGATCGCCGGAACCGCACGCAGTATGGGCGTGACGGTGGAAGAGTAAGAAAGGAGCGAGGCTAACATGAAAAAAGGAAAGAAATATCAGGCAAGCGTTGCCGCATTCGATACTCACAAGCTCTACGAGAGCGACGAGGCTTTCGAGAACGTGATCGCTTCCGCCAAAGCAAAATTCGACGAGACCATCGAGCTGCACGTTCGTTTGGGTGTTGACTCCCGTCACGCTGACCAGCAGGTTCGCGGCGCGGTCGTTCTCCCCAACGGTACCGGTAAGAAGGTTCGCACCTTGGTATTCGCCAAGGGTGACAATGCAAAAGCTGCTGAAGAGGCCGGCTCCGATTACGTCGGCGCTGAGGACTTGGTGGCTAAGATCCAGAGCGAAAACTGGTTTGAGTTTGACGTTGTGATCGCTACCCCCGATATGATGGGTGTCATCGGTCGTTTGGGTAAGATCCTCGGACCCAAGGGCTTGATGCCCAACCCCAAGGCCGGCACCGTTACCCCCAACGTTGCCAAGGCTGTTCAGGATGCAAAGGCCGGTAAGATCGAGTACCGTCTCGACAAGACCAACATCATCCACTGCCCCATCGGAAAGGCTTCCTTCGGTAAGGAAAAGCTCGTTGAGAACTTCGACGCTTTGATGGGCGCTATCATCAAGGCAAAACCCGCCGCCGCCAAGGGCCAGTACATTAAGAGCTGTGTGGTTGCTTCCACCATGGGCCCCGGCGTTAAGGTAAACACCGCCAAGCTTGCATAAAGGCACTTGACAAGTAAACCGATACGTGTTATAATACTTTTGTTGCCTAAGACAACAGGTAAGGATCTCCTTTGAAAGCCTCTGGCGCCTGTCGAGGAAACATTCCATTCTGCTTCGATGCATAACGGGACATTTCTTCGACCGGAGAAATGTCCTTTTTGTTGTTTTGCTAAATTTGAAAACGGAGGTAAATACAATGCCCAGTGCAAAGATTCTTGAAAAGAAGCAGGCAGAATGTGCCGAGCTGACAGAGAAGATCAAGAGTTCCGTTGCAGGCGTTCTGGTAAGCTACACCGGTATTACCGTGGAGCAGGACACCCAGCTGCGTAAGGCTCTTCGCGAAGCAGGCGTTGACTACAAGGTTTACAAGAATTCCATGATCGGAAGAGCTTGTGACGCTTGCGGTTACGGCGAAATCAAATCTCATCTGGACGGCATGAACGCTCTTGCTGTTTCTGCAACCGATCCCATTGCTCCCGCCAAGATCTTGAAGGAATATGCTGACAAGATCGAAACCTTCCAGCTCAAGGCAGGTTACATTGACGGTGGCGTTATTGACACCGCGGCTGTTACCGAGCTTGCGAACACTCCTTCCAAGGAAGAAATGCTCTGCAAGATCATGGGCAGCATGATGGGTCCCCTGTACGGTTTGGCTTACGTTTTGCAGGCCAAGATCGACAAAGAAGAGTCCGGCGAAGCTGCCGAGGCCTAAGTCCTATTTTTTAACAAACTAATTTTAAGATTATAATTCGGAGGTAATTAAAATGGCTACTGAAAAGACTGCTCAGATTTTGGAAGAAATCAAATCCCTTACCATTCTTGAAATGAAAGATCTCGTTTCCGCTCTCGAAGAGGAATTCGGCGTTTCTGCCGCTCCCGTTGCTGTTGCCGGTGCTGCCGCTCCCGCTGCTGCTGCCGCTGAAGAGAAGAGCGAGTACGACGTTGTGATGACCAACTTCGGTGCTAAGAAGCTCGACGTTATTAAGGTTGTTCGTGAGATCACCGGTTTGGGTCTGAAGGATGCAAAGGATCTCGTTGAAGGCGTTCCTTCCAAGATCAAGGAAGCTGTTTCCAAGGCTGATGGCGATGAAATCGTGAAGAAGCTGACCGAAGCAGGCGCTTCCGCTGAATTGAAGTAAGAATCAATTCTTTTCTACCCGTCCAACAAAAAAGGAACATTTGTCTACCAAGACAAATGTTCTTTTTTTGAATGATGTTTGCCTTCGGCAAATGATGGCGGCTTCGCCTAATGATGCTCGCTTCGCGAATGATGTGTGCCTTACGGCACATTGGAGCAAACATCGCATCATTGCAAAGCGGAGTGGAGCAACATCATATTTGCGAAGCAAATGCATCATATCGCCGCAGGCGATGCTTCATTTGACAAACCGAGGGTTTTGTGATACAATTACTTGTAGAGGCGATTTATAATGTTGTTGCTAAATTATGATTTTTATGATATTTATGCGGTGCTGATATCGTTCCGAAATGACCCATCAAATACATTTAACGAGAAGATTGCCAAAACTATAAAAGCATTGTTAGAATCGCCCCAAGTGGATAATTTAATCGAATCCAATATAATTCGCCGCTCGATTGCAGAAATAGAAAATCTTGATATTGAACTGCTCGCTTGGATCAAAACAAACAATATATACACGTACGGGCAAAAGGTTATCAAAGAAGAAACTGCTTATCATATATTGTCCGCAGGATTTGCAGAGCTGTTGGTTTGCTTAAAAGATGAAAACTATAAGCGTTTTGAGGATTTGGCAGATGCGTTGCATAATGTTCCGATTATTCTCTCAGAAAGCCCAAGAAACTGTTTAAAACGAATAAAGATAGAAATATCTACTTATCGAAAGGAATGGAACAATTCATTCTTAAAGGATATCATAAGGTAACGGACACCTTTTTGGCGTTTTCACCTACACTTATGCACCGTTTGCGCCTTTCTTCGCACAAAAGGACGGGTAAGTTTTTTTGTTATAGTTTTTTTGCAATATCCTTCATTTTCCCCTTGATTTTTTCGTCAATTCGTTGTATAATGTCAAAAAGGATTAAACTTAGGAGATCGTTTACATGAAAAAGCTATTTTGCTTCTTTTTGATGGTTGCCGTTTTGATGGCATTTTGCAGTTGCGATACGACTGACGTTACCACAACCGGAACCAATGAAGATGCTTCTACCAAAACCGAAGCCTCCACAGATTCCGGCAATGTGACCGAACCCGACAGCGAAACGGAAGGTGGCAACAGTACCGAGCCCGCTACCGAGCCCGCTACCGAGCCTACTACTGAGCCCGCTACCGAGCCTTCCACCGGCGGAACCGAGAACCCCGGTCAGGGCGGAACTGAGAACCTCGGTCAGGGCGGAACCGAGAACCCCGGTCAGGGCGGAACTGAGAACCCCGGCCAGGGCGGAACTGAGAACCCCGGCCAGGGCGGAACTGAGAACCCCGGTCAGGGTGGAACCGAGAACCCCGGTCAGGGTGGAACCGAGAACCCCGGTCAGGGCGGAACTGAGAACCCCGGCCAGGGCGGAACTGAGAACCCCGGTCAGGGTGGAACTGAGAACCCCGGTCAGGGCGGAACCGAGAACCCCGGTCAGGGCGGAACCGAGAACCCCGGTCAGGGCGGAACCGAGAACCCCGGCATCGGCGGTGTTATCCAAACCCCCATCGTTCCCATGTAAGCTTTTATGATTCCTCGCCTTCGGGCGGGGAATTTTTTTGCGGTAAAAAGCCCACAAAAAATAGAGCCGATTCGGAAAAACATCTTTCCGAATCGGCCCTTTGCTTTGCAAATTCAATTTGTAAAAGCCGTGAAAAAACGACCGTGCAATCAGTACATTCCTTCGCAATCGGGACAGATCTCGCTCAAGAAGACCTCTCTTCCCCCCTCCTCGCGGGAGCGAATTCCGCCGATGACCAATTTCATTAACTCTACGGTTTCCGCAAAGGGAAAGGGCTCCTCGCCCGTACGAAGCCAATGGACGAATACGTCCAGCTGTTTTTTAAAGGAATAATAAGAATCCGTGTCCACCAACTGACGGGAGGCAGCAGTGCCCATCAGAATCACCCCGGCTCCTGCCATTCCGATTCCCTGAATGACGCTGACGTCGCACCCGCTCTTGTGCTTGATATGAAGCACGGCGTGCTCGTAGCTGCCCGTATTCCGAACCGATACAAAGCCCTGCCCCAAAAAGGGATAGATACCCTCCAGAGCGTGAATTCCGTAGGTTTCATACTTTTTGGCCATCGTAGAAATGATGTGGAAAAGCTTGCCGAATTCATAATGGTTTTCATACAGCATTTCATTGCCCTTTTTATACCGAAGCGAAGAGGAAGAAATGAATTTTGCCCCGTCCCGACGCCATTTGATGAAGGTGCGCAGATCCTCTTCCCGATTGACAAGGGGCTTATCAATAAACATCGGGATGCCCGCTTCCACGAAGGGGCGGCAACGCTCCACGTGCTCATCGCCCACGTCGGTGGCCACGATCACCGCATCCACCTTTCCGATCATTTCAGTAGGATCATCGTACACCGTGGGGATCAGAGCCGCTCTGGCCATATGCTCGGCCTCCTCCCGCTCCGCATAGCCCGTACAGCAAATACAAGTAATTTTAGCTCCGGGAATTCCAAAGGTATGAGGGGGCTGCTTTTCCAGATATCTTGGGATCACGGGAAAGCCGCAGCTTTCCATTTCCACGGGATCATAGCCGTTGAACATGGCGCTCCAGGAATACGGATGCCCGTTGCCCTCGGTCATACCGAGAATCCCAATACGAAGTTCTTTTTCTCCAAGAGGAAAATTCATCGCAATTTCTCCTTTCAATCAATTCTGAGGCTTCGGACGGGACAAGACCTTCATAATTTCGGGGATGTCCACCTCAGCAAATTCTGCTTGCAAGGTCTCCTTCACCGCCGAGGAAAGGGCGGGGGCATCGAAATAAGAAATGTTCTCCCGCACCTGCTCGGGGGTATCGGCGCCCAAAACGAGGCTGGTTACCCCTGCGGTATCCCGCATAAAGGCGATGGCCAGCTGAGCCACGCTCATATTCTCTGCGGCGGCAATTTCCCGCAAAAGGCGGATCTTCGGAACGGCGTGCTCCAAAAGGATCGGATCCGTGATCTGATCGGGGTTCAGGAAAAAGAGCCCCTGCAGAAATACGCTGCGCACGAACACGGTGTAGTTTTGCTCCTTCAGGCGGGAAACGGTTCCCGAAGCAATCAATCTCTGATCAAAAATGCTCATGGGCACTTGCGTTGCGGTAAACTGCGGATAACGGAGCATTTCCTCAATATCCTCTCGGGTATAAACCGAAACACCGATGGCATCGGTATAACCGCATTTTACGATTTTTTCCATAGCAGTCGCCAGCTTTTCACAGTGATCGAAAAGATCCACGGAATTGTGGAGCAAAACGCAATCCACCTTTTTGACGCCGAGCTTTTCCAGGGACGTTTCAATGGAATTCATCACGTGGGCCTCAATATTGCAAGAGGGATCCTTTGCCACGCGGATCTTGGTGGTGATATGGGGAATCTCTCCCTCCCAGGTCTTCAAAAACCTTCCAATCACCTCCTCAGAATTTCCGTAGGCTCGGGCGGTATCCAAAGAATGAACGCCGTTTTCAAAGGCGGCGCGCAGCATTCGAAAGCTTTTTTCTTCATCGGGCTTTCCGTTTTCATTGGCAATGCCGTAATTCATTCCCAATTGAACGGTTCCGATGGTCATAAGGGACGGTTTTTTCATAGTGCCTCCTTATTTGATCGCGACAATATCACGATCGGAAACCGCCTTGGCCAGATCGCCGAAATAGTGATACAAGGCTACCACGTCCGCACCGGTGCTGATAAAGGTATACCCCATTTGCACCAAGGAATCAAAATTGGCGGCACCGCCTATGGTTCCCGCAAATTTTCCGTATTTTCTGGCAGTAGCGGCTACCAGACGGCGGGTTTCATCCACGCGGGGATCCGATCCTGCGGGCGCACCGATTCCCTGCGCAAAATCCGCAGGCCCGAAAAAGATCATATCGATGCCGGGAAGGGCGCAGATCTCCTCCAATTCCGCCAAGGGCTCGGGATCCTCGATCTGTACCACGGTGAAGCGCTCCTCGTTGGCTTCCTTGATGTAATCGGCGGCACGAACCATACAGAATTTACCGTCGGCATTGCCACCGTCGATGGGGCGGCGGCCGATGGGATGAAACTTGGTGTAATAGACGATTTTTTTGGCCTCCTCCAGACTCATCAAATGAGGAACCATGATCCCTGCGGAATCCGCCTCCAGGGGACGGCAAATGTCGCTGTAGCACCCCTTGGAAACACGGGTCAAAACGTCAACGTCGTAAGCCTTGGCGGCACGAACGGCATCCTCCACCGAGGTCATATTGTTGGGAACGTGCTCCAGATCGATCCAAATGCAGTCGAAGCCGCACATAGCGGCGATCTCCGCACAGCGGGGATCGGAAAGATTGAGCTTGGTGCAGGTGGCTACCTTTCCCGCTCTCATTTGCCGCAGAACACGGCTTTGTCTCATATGCATTTTGCTTCCCTCCCTCATCACTTGGCGGAATAGCCGCCGTCCACGGGGATCACGGTTCCCGTGGTGTACAAAGAGGCATCGGAGGCCAAATAAACCACAATGCCCTTTACGTCTTCATCATTGGCCATACGGCCGAGGAAGGTGGCACGGGAATATTCCTCCACGAAGGCGGGATGCTGATTGTTGAACAAGCCTCCCAGGGCAAGGCAATTGCAACGAACGTTGAACTGCCCGTAATAAGCGGCCAAAAAGCGGGTGAAATTATGCATACCGCCCTTGTGGTAGAAGTAATCGGCTCCGCCCCAGCCGCCCATCTGCCCATTGGTGTCCTTATAAAGGGTCTGATTGGAGCCGAGACTTCCCATATAGGAGCCGATGTTGATAATAGAGCCGCTCTTCTTCTCCTCCATAATCTGTCCGAAGGCGCGGGTCACGGCGAAAAAGCCGCTGCCGTTGATGGCGAGGCTCTTGGTAAAGCCCTCGATGTCTCCGAAAAATCCGCCCTTAAAATTGCCGCGCATCACGGAATTGTTGACCAGAACGTCCACGGTGCCGAAGCGATCCAAAATACGCTTTTTCATATCCAGAATGGAGCTTTCATCGCCTTGATCGTAACTTTCGCCGTACACCTCAAGGCCGCGTGCGCGAAGCTCCTCGGCATACTTTTCATTCTTTTCCAGACTGCGAGAGGCGGTGATCACCACTGCGCCTGCCTCGGCCAAGGCCTCGGTCATCTGACTTCCGTACAGCCCGTAGCCACCTGTAATCAAGGCTACCTTTCCCTTCAGGGAAAACATATCCAATACGTTCATGAACTTTCTCCTTTTTCCTCCGAAAATTCTCTCTCGTTCTTGACGAAGTCCAAAACGAAAGGTATACTAAAGAGGGTAATCCCATTGTAACCCTTGCCCGAGCAACTGTCAATTCGATTCCGTTACAACTTTTAAAAAACAGTTCCCCTTTTTCAAGTCATAGGAGGGTTTGCTTTGCCTTTTGTATTTTCGACCGCCGTGGACGGCACCAATTTTCACATTCGGGTTTCACCGAATTTCGTTCACAGACAGATCCTTCCGAACGAAAGACCCCACAAGCATTTTTTCATTGAATTCCACTATATCTATTCCGGAGAAGAAACGCTGATCCTTCCCAAGGAAAACCGAGAATTCCGCTTGACCCCCGGCACCATCACCATGATCCCCTGCGAAACCTATCACTACGTCAAAACCAAGGAGGAGACAGGGGTGGAGCGCTTCTGCTTTAATTTCAGCATTGACGCCAATTCCGAAACGGACAATCCCCCTCTGCAGATCTTTCGGGAGGCAAAAGAGGTTCTTGTTTTCAAGGAAGAAGCGGTGACGGAGCAAATGAATCGCTGTCGGGCTCTTCTGGAGGACGTGACCGATCCCCTTCGAGAGACCCGTGAGGGCTTTCTGCTGCTGGAGACCGCAATGGAGATCTTCCGTCGGATCGCGGGAAAAATGAACCTTGCCCCCAAGCCTTCCAAAACCAAGATGCGGCAAAAATGGCTCATTGAGGAGCACATCTGGCACCGCTATCATACCGGCGGCGGGCTGGAGGAATTGGCCGAGCGGCTTTATTTGAGTCAGCGTCAAACAAGAAAGCTCATCCGTCAGTTTTATGGGGAGGATTTTAAAACCCTGATCGTTCGCCAACGGATGGAAATTGCCGAAATCCTCATCCGCGAGCAGGAGGACAGCCTGGAGGTGATCGCGGAAAAGGTGGGGTACCGTTCCTATTCCGGCTTTCATCTGGCTTTCGTACGCAGCTTCGGCTGTACCCCGGGCGAATATCGCCTGCGGGTCTTAGGACAGGATTCCCCCTGAGAAAAGTCCATTTCGGAAAGGCGTTTTTTTCGAAATTGCTTCTCCTGAAAAGAAGACATGATTTTGCAAAAAAACGGGACATTGTTTTATCAAGAAAACATTATTTTATCCATTTACTTTTGCCGTTTCCGATGGCAAAATGGCTTCAATGAAAATTTTCCCGATTTTCAAAAAACAAAGGAGATTTCAGATGTCAAACACCGAACCGAAAAAAGCATATCCGAGGGTTGAAAATCCCTTCACCCCCGAAATGCTGAAGTCCTTCCCGAAGGCAACGCCGAATTCAACTCCCGAGGAAATGCGCAAGATCTGCCTCGATTTTATGAGACTGCAGCTTTCCTTCCGCTGGGTTCCCAGCGAGGACTTCGAATACGTCATCCGCAGTGCCAAACGCCCCGTAAAGCTTTCCACCGATACGGTTTATGCAGGTCTTCCCTACGTCAATCTCGGCTCCGGAAGCATTTACCGCGTTGCGGAATTCATTGATCCCGAGACCGGCGTTTTCGATATTTCCGAATTGAAAGAGGATCCCCAAATTTTGGGAAATGCCTGCACCGGCGCCGCTTGCATCGCCTGGGCTCGCTGTATTTCCTCCGCCAAGATGACCTATACCAGCGGTATGACCCAATTGATGGGCTACGTAAACGTTGGGCCGTATTCCTATATGAAGGAGCTTCCCCTGTTCATTAAGGGTCCCTACACCATCAAGGAGGATCCCCAGAGACTCCACGATTACACCGCACACAACATCGGTCTTGAAATGGGCCGCGAGGTGATGCTGGAATGCTACGCCGCCTTAAAGCCTGCCGACGGTGTTCACAGCCGCGGTCACGTTCGTATGGTTTCCGACGTTCACGTGGAGAGAGATGAAAACGGCAACGTTGACGGAGAGAAGAGCTACATTCTGTATATGGATCAGGTGGGCACGCCCTACAACACCGAGGTGATCGAAAAAGAAGACGGAACCAAGGAAAGAATTTACCATACCGATCTTCTGCAGGAGGACGGGACCCCCGTTTACGTGCAGGGCGGAATCGATATCAAGGTGGATTTTGACACGCTGTTCAAGAAGCACTACATTCCCTTCACCTTTAAAGAATTCATCGGTGAAAAGAAATACGAAAAGGCTTTGATGCGCACCAACGGCATTCTGCGCACCACCTTCAATACCGAGCACCTTAAGGAAATCGTTCTGACGGCAAACTATCCGATCTCGGATGCTTTCATCACCGTTACCTCCAAGGAGGGCAAGCTTCTATATAAGGACGTTTACCGTTACCGTACCCACCATCGCTACGATGCACCTCTGAAATCCATTCTGAAGCTGGACGAATTGAAGCAATTTGAAAACGGAGAAAACACCCTGGACATTCAATTCCAGCTGTACAACGGCACGCTGATCAAGAGCTGGAAGGGCTTTAACGGAACCCTTTGTCCCGGAAAGACCGCAACCGAATTGGAAGAGGACGATTTGAACGTTGACGAGAAGCTCAAGGCCATCCCCATTGCCAAGGAGGGGATGACGCCCGAGGAGCTCCGTAAGATCTGCGTAGACTTTATGAAGCTGCAGCTTTCCTTCCCCTATAAGATCAGCGAAGATTTGAATTATTGGGTGGAAAGACAGAATCACAAGGTATATTGGAAAAAGGAAGAGGTACACGCCGGCATTCCTTACGTGAACGTAGGCTCCGGCAGCATTTACCGCTGGATGGAGTATTACGATCCCAAGACGGGCGTTGTGGATCTTTCCGAATTGGGCCGTAACAAGAGAGTCTTCGGAAATGCCTGCTCCGGCGGCTGTGCCACCTCTTGGGCCAGATGTATCACCTCCGTTCCCTTGGGCTGGACACACCAGATGACCCAGGCAAGAGGTGTCATTCCCGTGGGTCCCTACACCTACCGCAAGGACATTGAAAGCTTTTCCAACCCCGAAAAATACACCGCCAAAACCGTATGTCTGGAAAACGGCGAGCAGACGATGTTTGAATCCTATGCTCTGCTTCAGCCCGCCGACGGTCTGAATAACCCCGGTCACATCCGTATGGCCACCGGCATCCCCACGGTGGTTCGCCGCGAGGACGGCAGCATTGACGGAGAGAAGAGCTTTGCCATCTACAGCGATCAGGTTATGGTAACATTCGAGCAGTTCCACGCAAGACAGCAGAAATGCGGCGACTGGTACGTGACCCAAGGCGGCGTAGACGCCAAGATCTCCTTTAAGGAGCTGTATGACACCGGATATCTGCCCTTCACCTTCAAGGAATTCTTGGGGCAGGCCTCCGTTCCCAAGGCTCTGGCGCTCCCCAATATCCGCAAAATCAATTTCAACGTGGATGAGCTCCGCGAGATCAGTGTGAAATTTAACTTCCCCATGTCCGACGCTTTCTACACCATCACCGACGTTAACGGAAAATTGGTGATGGACGGCGTATGGCGCACACCTCAATTTGCAACCTATGAAATTCCTCTTTGGCGCATTCTTCCCTTGAATGAAATGAAATTGAGACTGGAGCCCTTTGAAGGACCTTACGTTTTGGAGATTCAGTTCCAGCTCTACAACGGGCAGCGGCTCAAGGGCATAAACGGCTTTAAGGGGAACATCATTCCCGGTAAAGAGGGCACCTCTACCACAGTTCACGGAAAGAATCTGGCAGAGCAACTGAAGGCCATTCCCATTGCCAAACCCGGTATGAGAGATTTCCGTCTCCGTCAGATCTGCCTGGATTATATGAAGCTCCAGTGCCAATTCCCCCACATTCTCAGCGAGGACGTCAATTACGTCATCATCAGCCAGAAGAAGCCCCGTCCTCTGCACGCAGGCATGGTACACGGCGGACTGCCTTACGTTACGGCAGGCTCCGGTAACCTTTACCGTGTGCTGGAGGCCCTGGATCCCGAAACGGGCGTTCTGGATGCTTCCATGGACTGCATCAAATATGCAAGATACTTCGGAAACGCTTGCTCCGGCGGCGTAGGAACCTCCTGGAGCCGTGTCATCAACTCCGCAAACTTCTGCTACACCAAGGGAATGACCAAGAAGAACGGCTTTCTTCCCATCGGCCCCTACCGTTATGACACGGAGATCGAGGAATTTTATTCCAAGCGCTCCTCCGACGGCGCTACCTACAATCCCCGAACCATCTGTCAGGACAACGGCGAGCAGACGATGTTTGAATCCTATGCGCTGATGATTCCCGCAGACGGTGTGGTCAATACCGGTCACGTTCGTATGAATTCGGCTTATCCCCACGTGGTACGAAACGAGGATGGCACCATTGACGGTGAAAAGAGCTACACTCTGATGACCGAGCAGGTATGCTATGCCACTCACCCCAATCATACCCGCATTCACCCCGACGGCACTCATTACACCGCTATGGGCTTTGTGGATATGAAATACAGCTTCAAGAATCTGTTCGATACCTACTATATCCCATTCACCTTCAAGGAATTCATCGGTGAAAAGGAAGTGGAAGAGGGCAAGGTTGAGGTCAGCTGTCAGAGACATACGGTCTTCGGAGATCATCTGGAAAATGCGACCCTTTCCTCCAACTTCCCCATTTCCGACGTATTTACAGAGATCACGGACGCAAACAACAACGTGGTATTCCGTCACGTTTACCGTTCTCCCGTATTCTTCTGCAACAAAATGAAGCTTGGCGATATCCTCCCCTTGGCCGATATGCACGCCAATGCAGGCAATCACATTCGCATTACCTGCCAATTGTATAACGGCGAAAAGCTCGTCGCTTTCGACGCCGCTTGGAAGGCATAAGAGCCAAAAAATCGGAACAGCACGGTGCACCACCGTGCTGTTCTTTCTGTAAGATCAGCAAAATGCCCGACCTTCCGAAAGAAGATCGGGCATTTTCCGAACGAATACGATTTTATTTCAGGAAATCTCTGACCGTAGCAGCAACGTCCTTCGAGCCGAACACCGCAGAGCCGGCCACCAAAACGTTTGCGCCGCGCTCCTTGACGATGTGCGCATTTTCCAAATTGATACCGCCATCCACCTCCAGATCGATGGGTCTGCCGATCTTTTGAATGGCCGCATTCAACTTCTCCAAATTGGGCATCGCCTCGGGCATAAACTTCTGCCCGCCAAAGCCCGGTTCCACCGTCATCACAAGGGCCAGATCCAATTCATTCAGGAAAGGAACCATCAAGGAAGCATCGGTATGGGGCTTAACACTCATACCGGCACGGATCCCGTAGGAATGGATCTTCTCGATCACCTCGCGATGATTCTCGCAAGCCTCGTAATGGAAGGTGATGATATCGGCACCTGCCTTGGCAAAGGCATCGATATAGCGGATGGGATCTTGGATCATCAGATGAACGTCAAAAACAATGTCGCAAACCTTGCGAATGGAGGCAATCATTCCCGGTCCAAGGGAAATATTGGGGACGAACATCCCGTCCATCACATCCAAATGGAGATACTCTGCTCCATTCTCATACACTTTTTTAATTTCGGTGGCAAGGCAGGAAAAATCGGCCGCCAAAACGGAGGGTGCTAATTTAATCATTTGAAAAACTCCCATTTTCATCTTTTTACAAAATCTGTCACAAGTGACACCGACAAGATTATATCATAATATAAAAACGGGTGCAACACTTTTTTGCCAATCCCCGCAACTTTTTTAAAAAGCTCCACCGCACCGCGGAAGCCGACGTAAAAAAAGCAGGAATCCTCCGAAACCATCTTCCGAACGGGCGGTGTTTTCATAAAACGCCGATCAAATTTCGATCCGAGCGGTTCCGTCTTTGGCCACAAGGTGCTCCCGAACGCCCATTTCCTCCATCCATTTGCGGGTTTCCAAGGTTTTCCATTTGCCCGTATCGGGACCCGCCCCGCCGTCATTCTCCCAAATGCAGGCAGGGGTCGGCCAAAGACAGCAAGCGGGGCGAACAGCCTCGTAAAAGCTTCGATTGACCCCCAATTGACCGTGGTGTGCCATTTGCGTGTAATCGGCCCGAAGAGCCTCGGGAGGATACATCCGAAGAAGCTCCTCGCCCCCCTCTTCTCCCAGATCCCCCAACAGGAGGATCTTTTTTTTCGGCCCCTCGATCATCAGAACGGCAGAGGAATTGTTGATGAAATTTCGTTTCACGTCAAAATTCGGATTGATGGTTCGAAGAACGCGAACTCTCACCTCGCCGAAGGAAAACGCATCTCCTCGGCAAATGGGCGTATACCGATCTTTGTATTGAGCCAGAACGTCAGGGAGCGCGTTCCACATTTCCCGTTCCACCCCGCCGTGGGCCCGATGAGCCGGACAGCGCTCGAGGGTCTCCTGATCAGGGAAGGCGGCGTAGAGCCTTCCGAGAGGCGGAACCTTCTTTTGATTGTGAAGAGCAAAAAACGCTCCGATATGATCGTGGTGAGGATGGGTAAAGAACCAGGCATCCACCCGATCTCTACCGTTACTTTCCAAAAGTGTGAGGATCTGCGATGCCTCCTCCATCAATCCGCCGTCGAATATCACCGTTTGATCCTCGCTCAATAGGACGGCGCCGAAGCTTTGATAGGATCCGAGGGAACCCAATAAGTAAAAAAAGGCCATTTTTAAAACCCCGTTACCATATCGCCCATAAAATCATCACGGCTGTATTCCAAAAGGGAAAAGGCTCCTTTTTGATAGACCGCCGTGGTTACCGAAGCGTTGGTCGGCCACGGCAAGGGCGAAAGCTCCTCTTTGTCTGCCCCCTTCCAAAGAGAGGCGAGAACCCGAATGGGGGTGGCGTGGGTGAAAAGGAGAACCGTTTTCCCAAGGTTTTCCTCAGCGATCCGAAGTGCCTCCTTTTCCAAACGGTCGGCCAGCTCCATGACACTTTCTCCCCCGTCGCATCGGGAACGAAAGAAATCCGTTTCCCAAAAGGAAAAGGATTCCCGATAGCGCGCCTCCAGATCTGAAAACGGCTTATTTTCCCAATCGCCCGCAAAGATCTCCCGAAGCGAAACGCTTTTTTCCACCGCCATTCCCTTTCGGCGGGCAGTATGCAGAGCGGTGTGATAGGCACGTTTCAGATCGCTGGAAACAATGCGATCTGCCGGAATCGCCTCCAAAAAATCAGCGGTTTTTTCCGCCTGAAGGTGCCCCAATTCCGTCAGATCCAAATCGGTATGTCCCAAGAATAAATTTTTCAGATTCCCCTCGGATTGACCGTGGCGAACCAAGATCAAGCTGGTTTTATCCATAACGTTTTTCTCCCTTTGAAAGGCTTATTTCATTATATCACGTTTTTCTTCATTCGTAAAGCCCTCAAAAGCCCTTGCCCCGAACGTAACGGGCGTCCGTAACCACGGTAAAGGCGGCACTGTCACAGCTCTGAACGGTTTTCAAAAGCCGTGCCACCTCACGGTTTTTTACCACACAAAGGAGAATCTTCTTCTCCTTTTTCTCATAAAAGCCCCGCGCATAGAGCTCCGTGACTCCGCGGGAAAGCCCTGCGGCAATTTTCTCGGCAATGCTTGAGGCATGCTCCGAAACGATAATAACCGATTTGGAGAAGCTTCCTCTGACCAGCACCGTATCCATGACCCGATTGCTGACATAAAGAGAAACCAACGAAAGAAAAATCAGATCCCCATCGCCCAAAAGCACGCCTCCCGCCAAAATGATGATTCCATCCAAAATCAAAACGGTGGCGGAAAAAGGGAGACGGGGAAAAATCTTTTTGAGTATGACCACCGCAAAATCGCTCCCTCCGGTGGAGCCCCCCGCCAAGCAAGCAATTCCCACTCCCAGCCCCACAAGAGCGCCTCCGAACAGAGCCGAAAGGAGACTTTCTCTGCAAAAAGACGGTATGGGCTCCAAAGCTTTCAGCCAAAGAGAAAGCAGTGCGATCCCAACGGTATTTTTCCAAAGCTCCTCCCTCGGAAGGATTTTGATTGCAAGGACAAAAAGGAGCCCGTTGATGCCGAAGGAAAGGGCGGATACCGATAGGCCAAAGCGGTAAAACAGCACCGTGGAGATCGTTCCGACCCCTCCCGTGCTGATTTTGGCGGGAAGCAAAAAGGCGCAAATGCCAAAGGCAACGAGAAAAGTACCTGCGGCGATCTTTGCTGTCGCGGTCAAAGTTTTTTTCATCTCATTCTCCCAAAAGCTTTTCCTTTACCTTTCCCGAAAGAGAAGGAAAATATCAAAAAAACGCTTTGTTTTCTCGGAGGGAGAATAAAAAATCCCGACCTTCCTCAAAGGAAGGTCGGAAAAAATTATTCCTCGGTGTAAATGACGGTCACATCGGGGTGAAGCTGGAGAATAGAGGCGGGTACCTGAGGGGTAATGGGGCCGAAAAAGGCCTTCTTCAGGATCTCCTCCTTCTTTTTGCCGTTGACCACCATCAAAATCTTTTTGGCCTGCATAATGGCCTGCATACCCATGGTAACGGCTTTCTTGGGTACGTCCTCCTCCTTTTCGAAGAAGCGGGCGTTCGCGGTAATGGTGGAGGGATCCAACACCACCTCGTGGGTTTCCTTTACGAAAACGTCATTAGGCTCGTTAAAGCCGATGTGTCCGTCGATTCCGATGCCCAGAAGCTGTAGATCGATTCCACCCAATCTCTCGATGCGGAGATCGTATTCGCTGACCTCCTTTTCAATATCGGGAGCACAACCGTTGGGCACAAAGGTGTGAGCGAGGTCGATATTAATGAGAGAGAAGAGGTTTTTGTTCATAAAATAACGATAGCTTTGCTCGTTTTCCACGGGCAAGCCCACGTATTCATCCAAATTGACCGTGGTGACCTCGGAAAAATCCACGTCTCCCTGAGCGCAAAGCTCACCGAGACGGGCATAGGTTCCGATGGGGGTGGAGCCCGTGGCAAGACCCAGCACGGAATTGGGCTTGGAGATCACCTGTGCCGCGATGATATTGGCGGCTTGGCGACTCATTTTTTCATACGAATCAACTGTAAAAAATTTCATTTTTTCCTCCGTTCCGATTTAAGAAAATCACTTTTTTAATACAACGGTGACGCGATCCTTCACAATGCTTTCCGACGCATACACGCCGCGCAGAGAATTCAGCGGATACACCGAGGTGTTCTTTCCGATGACGGTTCCCGGGTTCAAGACACACTGGGAGCCGATATTGGCGCCGTCCGCCAAGATGGCACCTACCTTTCGCAGACCCGTTTCATAATCCTTTTCCCCGTGGATCACAACGGATTGCCCGTCGTTCTTCAAATTGGAGCAGATCACCCCCGCTCCCACGTGAGCGCGGTTTCCGAGAACGGAATCCCCCACGTAATTATAATGCGGGGCCTGAACCCGATCCAACAGAACACAGTTTTTGAATTCCGAGGAATTTCCCAGAACACAGTTCTCGCCCGTGATGACACAGCCTCTCAAATACGCACCCGGGCGGATCACCGTTCCCGAACCGATCACGCAGGGACCCTCGACCGTAGCTGTGGGGTACACCGTAACGTTTTCCCCTACCAGAACCTGATCGGAATAAAGCCGATATCCCGGGATTCCCTCTCGAATCAAGGAAAGCACGTATTCTTTGATTTTGGGGAGCATTTCCCAAGGGTATTCGCTGTTTTCAAACAAAAGCTTCAAATAAGAGGTTTGGCAATCAAACAGATCCCTCGTCTTAATTTCTTTCATCAACGCCGTGCCCCCTCTCCTCGATCACCGAAATGATGCGGGCGGCATACTCCTCGCAAAGCTCGGCCGTTTCGCTCTCGATCATCACACGGACAACGGGCTCGGTGCTGCTGGGACGGATCAGCACCCGACCGTTGGAATCGATCAGACGCTCCACCTCGGCGATGACGGCGGCTACGGCCTCATCCTGCAACACGGACTCTTTATTTTTCACACGGACGTTTTTGGTACACTGGGGATAAAGCTTGACGGGAGAAGCAAGCTTAGACAGAGAGGTTTTGGAATCGCATACCTCCTCGGTCATCATAATGGCGGTCAAAAGACCGTCTCCCGTGGTGGCATACTTTTTCAGAATGATATGCCCCGATTGCTCTCCGCCCAGGGTATAATCATTCCGATTCATACATTCGTAAACAAAGCGGTCGCCCACCTTGGTTTGCACACAGCGGATCCCTTCCTTGGCAAGGCTCTTCATAAGGCCGCTGTTGGACATCACGGTGGCCACCAAGGTATCCTCATTGAGCATACCTCGGGATTTTAAGCGTTTTCCCAAAATATACAGCATCCGATCGCCATCCACCACGTTTCCGTTTTCATCCACGGCAATACAGCGGTCACAGTCACCGTCAAAGGCAAAGCCCAGATCCAGGTGCTGATCCTTCACCAATTGACAAAGCGCCTCGATATGGGTGGAGCCGCAATTGCTGTTCACGTTCAAGCCATCGGGCTCGGCGCCGATCATGTAGGTCTGCGCGCCCAGTGCTCCGAACACGGATTTGGCAATCATCCAGGAAGCGCCGTTGTCGCAATCCAGACCAATGCGAAGATTTCTATAGGAATGGGAAGCAAGATAAATCAAATAGGCCACGTAGCGATTTCGCCCCGCCACGTAATCCACGATGCATCCGATCCGATCCCTCGTTGCCAAGGGCAGATCCGAGGCAGACAGCCCCAAGGCCTTCAGGTTTCCGTCCAAATAGGCTTCAATGAGAGAGGTGACGGAATCATCGGGCTTTTCCCCGTAGCGATTGATGATCTTGATCCCGTTATCATAATAGGGGTTGTGGGATGCGGTGATCATAATACCGCAATCAAAGCCATCCTCACGGGTAACGTAAGAAACGCTGGGGGTGGTGGTCACGTGGAGCATATAGGCATCGGCACCCGAGGCGGTGATGCCCGCCACGATGGAATACTCCAGCATATAGCTGGAACGGCGGGTATCCTTACCGATCACGATGCGGGGACGGTACCCAACCTTGTTGCATCCCGAAAGGGGCGAAGAAAAATACCAGCCCAAAAAGCGACCCACCTGATACGCCTGAATGGAGGTCAGATTGATGTTGGCCTCTCCGCGGAAGCCATCCGTACCGAAATAGCGGTTCGGGCCGCCCGTATTCCGAGCGATCTCCATATCCTCCCGAAGAAGCTCATCCGTAGAAATATCAAACAGCTGACAAAGCTGCAAAACCTTTTCGATCTGCGGCATCGCCTGATCCATTTCCCATTTGGAAACCGACTGACGGGACACCGAAAGCTTTTCCGCCAGCTGCTCCTGAGAAATTCCGACGGCGGTGCGAAGCTTGACTATTTTTTCACCAATGGTCATAAACCGTAAATCTCCTTTTCAACGATTGCTACCATCATAACAAGTCCGCCACAAAAAATCAAGCAACCCGACTTTGATATTTTAGCAACCCCAGGTTGACAAAATGTGTCATACCTTTGAAAAAAACGTAAAATTGATGGAGAATGAGCCTTTAAAAAGTAAAATTTACTTTCCAAACGCATCATCATCCTATACAGTATATCAAGAGAGATTCGGTTTTATGACAAAATTCAGATCACACTGCAATAATGAGGCAAGGCTTTCAGAAATTCTTCGTCCGAAAGCTTTTCCACCTCCGAAAGAGACGGTCTTGCAAGGCCTCTGGCACGCTTTGCCGCCTCTGTAAACAATGCCAAGCGCTCGGCCACCAAGGAGGCATCTGCCTCCTTCGGGTCGATCCCTCTCAGGATCACGTCAAACCCCGAGGCGCAAAGCTCGTTTCCGCAGGCAAAGGCCTCCTCCATACGCTCCAGGGTAACGCCGCCCGTTAAAAAGGTGGGGCAATAATCAAAGGTAGGAGCGGCGTGGAGCGATTTGGAAAAGGAAAAATCGGGCCCCAGCACCTTGATGAAGGTGGCTCCCGCACGCATTTGGCGGAGCGCCTCGCCGCCCGTTTGAGCGGTGGGGAACATCAAATGGGTAGCGGCATAGCGGGAAAGGGTCTCGTCGGAAAACGGAAGCATGGAAACAAAGCCGTCCGTAAAAGGGGCCAATTCCTCCAAGGTCATCAGTTGCGGCACCTTGGCCTTCATTTGAGACACAATGGGCGCCGAATCGATGGTGCTTCCCACCACCACCGTAAATTCGGGATATTTTTGCTTTAAGGTGGGGATCACACAAGCGGCATCCTCGCGGCGGAGGGTATATTCGATCACCTCGACCCCGGCCAGACGGCATCCCTCCAAAAGGGTTTCGGTATTCCATTCATCCTTTACGAAAATCGGCACGAAGGCCTGACGGTAAAGCTTACGGTAATGATGAAACAGTGTGCGGTTCATTTTGCTTCCTCCCAAGATTCCAAAAGTTCGATCATTAAGGCAACGTTACGAATGATATGGTAAGGGTCCTTCACGGGCAAGGCCACCACCTTCTCCTGCGGTTTTCCCTCACGGGTGCGGATCTGAATCCATTCTCCCACCGAACGGTCGGGGTTGGGGAAAACGGAAAAAGCATAATCAAAGGATCTCTCGAACCACTCCTTAAAATAAGAGTCTTTCGTTTTGGCGTACATAAGGAGCAGGGTGTACATCGCTTCGGAATGAACCCACCAGAGCTTGCTCCCCCAATCATCCAGCACCAATTTCATTTGCGCCTCCTCGGCGGTATCGCCGGGGGTATAGGCGGTATCAAGACCGTCACAAGGGACGAA
This sequence comes from Clostridia bacterium, assembly GCA_017507325.1. Lineage (GTDB taxonomy): Bacteria > Bacillota > Clostridia > Oscillospirales > SIG627 > RGIG5579. Next base: position 30,063 of record JAFWBD010000040.1, read on the forward strand.
ATGCAAGAATCCGCCGAATTTTGGATCCCAGCCCAATTCCACCGTGGCCTTGGCAACGCGGCCGATCCGATCCAGCTCCGCCTCGGCGGTGCCGAGGATCTCGGCGGCATCCCACTGGAACCACAGATCCTCCAGGGTGTGACCCGGATTGATATGCTGACCGAAAAGATTCGGGGCAAAGGTATTGTCAGAATATTTGAATTCGTGGATCAGATCCGCCTCATCCCGAAAGATCTCAAAAACCTCTCTGTGGCAAAGGGCGATCCGCTCGCGGAGAATTTCGGCATAGGAGGGATCGAAGGTGAGGGCCGCACGGTACATTTCACAGCACAGATGGGTCAGGATCATCGGCTTGGCGTGGGACTGATATCCCTCGGGAACGGGATACGGCAAGGAACGGTAGCAATCGGAGCGATAGCGATCCCAAACGGAATCCCCCAATCTCTTGGCAAAAAGCCAGCTTTCCTCATCCTTTGCGGCGCGGGAATACAAAGAAAAGCCCATCACCACAAAGCAATCGGCAGAGATGCTCAGATCATATCCCTCGTATCCCTCAAGACCCTTGGGGGAGCCGTCCTGCTCGGTGAGAAAAACACAGCGGTAATCGTCCTTTGCCACCAGAGCGTGGCGGAGCATAAAATCTCTCCCGCTCTTGGCATAACGCAAGAAGAGCTCCCGCTCCTCCCGAGAAAAGGTATCTCCCTTTAGCAGAGCGAGCTTGGAAAACATCCACAGAAAACGCCCCTGCGACCACAGATATTTATCCTTGGAAACCAGGCGGCTTCCGTCGTTGGAAAAGCAGTTCAAATAACCGCCGCATTCCTCATCCAAACAGCGGGGCATCCAAAAGGAGAGCAGATTCTCCTTCAATTCCCTTTTCAAAAATTCAAGGGTTCTTTTGGCACAAAATTCCGTTTTCACCGTACGACCTCCCCAAAAGAAATTACGTTTTTCACTTCAAAATCACGCGTCATCACCACAACGTCCGCATCCATTCCCGCCGCAAGCCTTCCTTTTCGGGAGAGCCCCATCAGACGGGCGGGAACCTCCGTTGCGGAGCGGATCGCATCTTCTGCGGGAATGCCTGCACGAACGCAGGTTCGAATCAAGCGATCCGAGGTGGCAACGCTCCCCGCAAAGGCACTGCGATCGGGCAATTTTGCCACGCCGTCCTCCACGATACAGCGCACACCGCCGATATCGAATTCCCCCTCGGTCTCAAGCCCGGCGGCCTCCATGGCATCGGTCACCAAGGCAAGGCTTCCGCTTTTTTTGCATTTAAAGGCAAGGCGAAGCAATTCCTTGGGCAAATGGCAGCCGTCTGCGATCAATTCGGCGCAAATATCATCCCGCAGATAGGCGGCCTCCAGCACCCCCGCAACGCGGAAGCCCTGCTCCCGCCGCACCGTAGAGGTGCAGGAATACAGATGGGTGATCAAGCGGCATCCGCGGTCGGCCGCCCGCTCCATTTCGGCGCAGGTCGCATCGGTATGAGCGGCAGCGGGGACGACTCCGTGGGATTTCAAGGCCTCCAAAAAGGCAAAGTCCTCATCCAATTCGGGCGCGTAATCCCAACGGGCAATGGAATGCTTCTCCAAGAATTCCTTGTATTCCCGCGGATCGGGACGGCGCAGGGCACTGGAATTCTGAGCACCCGTTTGCTTGGGAGAAAGATAGGGTCCCTCCAAATGAATGCCGCCGATAACGGGATTTCGCTTCCAAACCCGCTCCACCGCGCAAACGGCCTTTTCCAAAACCTCAAAATCGGTAGATACGACGGTGGGGAAAGCGGTGGTGGTACCGTGCATCAGATGGGTTTGGATCGCTGCCTCCACCGCCTCTTCGGTGCCGCGGGCAAAATCAAAGCCCCCGCCGCCGTGAAGGTGGATATCCACAAAGCCCGGCAGTACCAGACAGCCCTCGGCATCCCACTCCCGCCCATGAGGCAAAAAGCCCCCCAGCTGCAAGATGCTTCTTCCCTCCAGATACAGATCCGCCTTGCGGAAAACACCGTCCGCAAAGCAATATCCGTTTTTGATACAAGTGATCATTTTTCCTCCGTTTTGAAAAAAGACTTGATTTTTCGGCTTTTCCTATGATATAAATTTCGTATGGAAAGCCAGCTCCGAAAATCGGAGAAGGCTTGACGGATTTAAGACAAAAGCTTTCCGCTGTCGGGATCCAGATAAAGCGTGGCGTGGGGGTGATTTCTCATCACCGTGGCGGGGCAATCCTCCGTTACGGGACCCTCTACCGTAGCCCGAACGGCTTCGGCCTTGGTGGCAGCGGGAACCGCGCAGAACAGATGCTTTGCGGACATCAACGTGGGGATCGTCAAGGTCAAGGCGTGGGTAGGCACCTGATCCAAGGAGGGGAAGCATCCGTCGTTCACCTGCTGTGTTCTGCATTTTTCATCCAGCTTTGCGATTTTGATGACCTCGGGATCGCCAAACTTTGCCACACCGGGATCGTTAAAGGCGATATGGCCGTTTTCGCCGATGCCCAAGAACACCACGTCCGGCGGGGTTTGGGTCAAAACCTCGGCATAACGGCGGCACTCCTCGGCAGGATCCGAGGCATATCCGCGGATATACTCCACGCTCTTCATTTTTCTTTGACCGAAAATATGATCGTCAAGATAGCGAGCAAAGCTGTGCTCATCTCCGCAGGGCAGGCCGACGTATTCATCCATATGCATCGCATTGACGCAGGACCAATCGATCTCTTCACATTCCAAAAGGCTTGCCAGCACCTCATTCTGAGAGGGAGCGGCGGCAAAAATAATATTGACCTCCCCCTTCTCGGCAATGATATTTGCCAGAATGCCTTTTGCCTCCTCGGCAACTGCCTTTCCCATTTCCAAACGGGAGCCGTACTGCTTCACAACCAAGCGATCCACCTTTTGTTCCTTTAACAAAGCCATTTTAATTCTTTCCTTTCCAATTTCATTTTTTAGTATAGCACAAGTATTCACACAAAAAAATATCAAAAACAATAAATAAAGATTCTATTTTCCCAAAAAGCTTTAACCGCACCGCCCCTAATCTTCTCGAAGCACGGCCAAGATCTCCGCGGCATCCTTCAAAACAAGATCGGGCTTGACGGGCGATTCCCGCAGAATGGCAGGGGTGGTCTCCCCACTCATCACCAAAACCCCGAGGCATCCCGCCCGAAGACCGCTTTCCACGTCGGTATAAATGCGATCGCCCACCACAGCCGTTTTTTCCGGCAGAACGCCTGCCTCCTCCATTGCCAATTGAGGCATCAGTGCCTCGGGCTTTCCGATCACCACGGGGCGCTGACCCGTGGCACGGAAGATCATATCGCAAACGCTTCCGCAATCGGGGACAAAGCCGAATTCCGTGGGGCAAACGTAATCGGGATTGGTGGCAATATAGGGAATTTTACGGGTACAGAGAAGATAGGAAACGTCTCTGAGTTTTTGAAAGGTCAATTCCGTATCAAAGCCCATCACAATGCACTGCGCCCGCTCGGGATCAAAGGTGGTTTCAAAGCCGGCACGCTCAAATTCCTCCCGAAGGGATTGGGTTCCGCACACGTAGAGGCAGGCATCGGGATGGTTTTTCTTCAAATAATACACCGTAGCCTGCGCCGAGGTGATAAAGTCCCCCCGATCGGAATCGATCCCCATCTTTTTCAATTTGATCACGTAATCCGCAACGCTCTTGGAGGAATTGTTGGTCATAAAGCGATACTGCTTTCCCCTTTTTTTCAAATCGGAAAGAAGCTCTGCGGTAAAATCGAACAATCGGTTTCCCAGATACAGCGTTCCGTCCATATCGAAGAGAAACAGTTCTGTCTCCTTCAAGCATTCAAGCTTCTGTCGGCGGTTTTCCATTGCAATCCCCCTCGGGTCGTATTTAAACGTATTGTACCACAAAGCTTCAAAAATCGCAAGCCCTCTTCCCTGCAAAAAGCCGCAAAAGCACTAATTTTGTATTCATTTAAGGATGCATTGTTATGATAGATTCGGAATTTGTTTTTCCCTTGCGGACCAATATAGAAATTCAAAAAAGGAAGTGAATCCGAGAAATGAGAATTTTACTTGCCGAGGATGAGCGTTCCCTCGCCAGAGCGATCTCCCGATTGCTGGAAAAGAATTTTTACTCCGTGGATACCGTTTATAACGGCGCCGATGCCCTGACCTATTTGGAAAACGGGCATTACGACGCCGCTATTTTAGACATTATGATGCCCGAGATGGACGGGATCACCGCCCTGAAGAAACTGCGGGAGAAGGGCGACCAAACCCCTGCTCTTTTCCTTTCCGCCCGTGCAGAGATTACCGATCGCATCCGCGGATTGGACAGCGGTGCCAACTATTATCTGACCAAGCCCTTCGAAACGGAAGAATTGATGGCGGTTCTCCGCGCCATCACCCGTTCTCCGCAGGAGGTGGACAGCAAGATCCGCGTGGGCAATATCGCGCTGGACCGAAACACCTTTGAATTGAGCTCCGCGATGGGCGAATTCCGCTTGACCAAAAAGGAATTCCAGCTACTGGAGCTTTTGATGTCCAATCCTCACCACATCATTTCCACCGAGCGCTTAATGGAAAAGATCTGGGGCTACGATTCCGATACCGAAGCTACGGTGGTTTGGGTATACGTCTCCTTTTTGAGAAAAAAATTCGCCGCCTTAGGCGCAAATCTGAAAATTCGCTCGCACCGCAATGCGGGCTACTCCTTGGAACAGATCGATGATTAAAAAGCTGAAGCGGAAATTTCTCGCGCTTTCCATGTCCTCTCTGTTTATTCTTCTCTCTTTGATCCTTGTGGGAATGAACGGTATCAATTACGGTATTTTGACCAAGGAAGCCGACGAGATCCTCGAGCTGCTCTCCTGCAACAAAGGCAGCTTTCCCAATGATTTTGAAAGACCTCCGCACCCCTTGCCTCCCCATCTGTCCCCGGAAACGCCCTACGAATCCCGCTATTTTTGGGTGCTGACCGATGAGGCGGGCAAAGAGCTTGCCTGCGACGTTTCCAAGATCTCCTCGGTTGATCGGGAGAGTGCCGTCGGATACGCCAAAAAAGCGCTGTCAAAGAAAAGCGAATCGGGCTTTCTGGGCATCTACCGTTTTTCCGTTCAAAAGGAGGGAGACCTCACCCGCATCACCTTTTTGGATTGCGGACGGCAAATCGATTCCTTTCGAACGTTCTTTTTCACGGGAATTCTGATGGCTGCCGCGGGCTTTTTGGCTGTATTTTTGATCATTTTTCTTCTTTCCGAGCGCATCCTGCGGCCGATCCGAGAAAGCTACGGGAAGCAAAAGCGCTTTATTACCGATGCGGGGCACGAGATCAAAACGCCCTTGACCGTCATACACGCCAACGTGGAGATTTTAAAAATGGAATTGGGCGAAAACGAAAGCCTTGCCGATATTGATCAGCAGACCCGCCGATTGCATTCTCTGACGGAGGAATTGATCCGGCTGGCTCGCATGGAGGAGAAAACGATGATGAAAATCGACTTTCCTCTCTCTGACGTGGCCACCGAATCGGTTCAACCCTTTCAGCGAACCGCCGCTCAGCAAAAAAAGCACCTAACCCTTCACATTCAGCCCAATCTGACTTTGACGGGAAATAGCGGTATGATTCAAAATTTGATCGGTATTTTGATGGAAAACGCCATCAAATATTCCCCTGCTGAGGGAGAAATTGTGTTTCGTTTGGAAAAGCAAGGTCGGAATTTGATTCTTTCCGTATTCAATACCACCGAAAGCAGGATCGCTCCCTCTCAGCTGGATCGAATTTTCGATCGATTCTACCGAGCGGATGATTCCCGCAACTCCGCCACGGGCGGCCACGGAATCGGTCTTTCCATTGCCAAGCGTATCGTAGAGGCACACGGCGCAAAAATTTCCGCCTCCTCCCCGCAAGACCGAGCCTTTTTGATCAGCGCCACCTTCCCCTGCTAAAAAACGCTCCCCTCGAAATGGGAGAGCGCGATAACGAAGGATTCACATAAGTGATTCGAGCGTGCCCATAATGAATTGCCCTAAATGGCATGAATTGGCTTGCGCCGTGAATGGAACTTCGTTCATGAATTGCCTTCGGCATGAAAAAAATAGCAATTCAATTCATGAAAACAATGTTTTCAAATCATGAAGCCGTCAGGCTTCCATTCATGACGCAAAGCGTCCATTCATTACGATCCGGAGAAAATTGTCTGAAGCAACGCAAAAGCACTTATGACAAACGTTTTATTCGTTATCATAAGTGCTTTTTGTTAAAACTTCGTTAAGAGCATTCACGCTAAATGAGGAGAGCGTTTTTTGCTTTTACAGAAGATCATCCAAAAGCTCGCGGATAAAATCCATAAACATGGCATAGCCGCGGGGATTGAGATGAACCCCATCGGAAGCGAAAATATCCTCGCGGATCAAATCGTAATCCCCTGCATCCTCGGGATTTTCAAAGAAGAAGGGCTGATCCACCAGAGACACGAAATGGCAGTTTTCCGTTTTGGCACAGAAATCCTCCAGGATTTCATTGAATTCCGCGCGGTGGCGGGTGGCCATACTCTTTTCGCCCTTACGCTTCAAGGTAGGAACGGCACCGAAGCAATAAACGGGAATTCCGGGGAAATCCGCCTGCGTCCAATTGACCACGCGGGCCAAAATCTCCATAACCTCCTTGGCGCTGTAGCCAAAGCCCAAATCGTTCCCGAAGGTTGCCACAACCAGTGCGCGGGGCTCATAGGCGCGAACCATACGGTCGTAGTAATAAAGGAGATCGTCGGCACTGCTGGTCCCGAAGCCGTGGTTCACAATGGCCTGAGATCCGTCCTTCATACGAACCTCTTCCTCCAAAACGGGATTTTCCTTGAAGCTTGTAATCACGGAGCAACGGGTAAAGAGGGAATGTCCGTAAAACAGAATCTTACCCTTTACCATCGGCATGGATTCATAGCGGGTGATCCGATTCTCAAAGCGCTTCACCTTCAATCTGGATCCGTACATTGATTTTTCTCCTTTTTGTTTTGTAAAAAGCGGTAAACAGTCAAATTACAGATACTGATCAAAAAGCTCGCGGATAAAATCCATAAACATCGCGTAGCCCTGAGGATTCAAATGTGTGGAATCGGCTGCAAAAATATCCTCACGGATCAAATCATAATTTCCTGCATCCTCGGGATTTTCAAAGAAAAAGGGCTGATCCACCAGAGACACAAAATGGCAATTTTCCGTTTTGGCGCAGAAATCCTCCAGGATTTCATTGAATTCCGCGCGGGAACGGGTGTAACGGTTCTTTTCACCTTTGCTCTTCAAGGTAGGAACGGCACCGAAGCAATAAACGGGAAGCCCCGGAAAATCCGCCTGCGCCCACTGAACCACACGGGCCAGAACCTCCATCACTTCCTTTGCACTGTAGCCAAAGCCAACATCGTTGGCGTGGGAGGCCAAAACCAGAACGCGGGGCTCATAGGCGCGGACCATACGGTCGTAATAATAGAGCAGGTCATCGGCGCTGCTGGTGCCGAAGCCGTGGTTCACAATGGCCTGAGATCCGTCCTTCATACGAACCTCCTGCTCCAAAACGGGATTCTCCTTGGATTTGGTGATCACAGAGCAGCGAGTAAAAAGAGAGTGGCCGTAAAACAAGATTTTTCCCTTCTCCACGGGGAAAGATTCGTAGCGGGTGATTCTGTCCTCAAAGCGCTTCACCTTCAATCTGGATCCGTACATTGATTTTTCTCCTTTTTCATTTAAATTCAAAACAGACAAATTACAGATACTGATCGAAAAGCTCACGGATCATATCCATAAACATCGAATAGCCCAGCGGATTAAAGTGCCCCTTGTCGGCGGCGTAAATATCGTCACGAACCTTGTGGCGATCGCCCACGTCCTCGGGATTGGCATACAAAAAGGGCTGCTTCAACATAGAAACGTAAGTGCAATTCTCTTTTCTTGCGCAATAATCCTCCAAAATCTGATCGAATTCATCACGCAGACGGGTGCTCGCATCCACGATGCCGACGTTCTTCAATCCGGGAGCAGGGCCAAAGCAATAAACGGGAAGGCCGGGGAAATCCGCCTGGGCCCAATCGATCACACGAGCCAGAATCTCCATAATCTCCTTGGCGCTGTAGCCGAATCCGATATCGTTTCCGCCGGTGGCCAAAACCAGAACGCGGGGCTTATAGGGGCGAACCATACGGCTGTAGTAATAAAGGAGGTCATCGGCACTGCTGGTTCCGAAGCCGTGGTTGATGATAGCCTTGGAGCCATCCTTCATACGAACCTCTTCTTCCAAAACGGGATTGTCCTTGGAACCCGTAATGAAGGAACAGCGGGTGAAGAGAGAGTGCCCGTAAAACAGAATTTTCCCCGTCTCCACGGGAAGGGATTCATAGCGGGTGATTCTGTCCTCAAAGCGCTTAACTTTTAACTTGGAACCGTACATTTCTCATTCTCCTTTTTTATCAAAAATCTATCATTCTCGGACTCACAAAAGATCGTCCAAAAGCTCACGAATAAAATCCATAAACATAACATAGCCCTGCGGATTCAAATGATTCCGATCCGAAGCAAAAATATCCTCACGGACCGAATCATAATCCCCTACGTCCTCGGGATTCTCAAAATAGAAGGGCTGATCCACCAAGGAAACGTACTCACAGTTTTCCTGCCTTGCGCAAAAATCCTCCAAGATTTGGTTGTATTCGGTGCGGAAGCGGGTGTAAAAGTTTTTCTCTCCCTTATGCTTCACATCGGGATCAAAGCCGAAGCAGAAAATACGAATTCCCGGAAAATCCGCTTTGGCCCAATTGACCACGCGTGCCAGAATCTCCACCACTTCGCTCGGAGAATATCCGTAGGCGACGTCATTGCTCCCCGTGATCAAAACCAATGCGCGGGGCTCATAAGGGCGGACCATACGGCTATAGTAATAAAGAAGATCATCGGCACTGCTGGTTCCGAATCCGTGGTTGATGATGGCCTGAGACCCATCCTTCATGCGAACCTCTTCCGCCAAAACAGGATTGGCCTTGGAACCCGTGATGAAAGAACAGCGGGTGAAAAGAGAGTGACCGTAAAACAAAATTTTGCCCTTTTGTATGGGAACAGATTCGTATTTTTCAATCCTGTCCTCGAATCGTTTTACCCTCAATCGAGATCCAAACATACTTCTCCTCCTTGGGAAGATTGATACCCCTCTGAGTATACTATTAATCAAAAAAGAAATCAAGTTTTTTTTAAATTTTTTAAAATTTCATCCATTTTTCGTTCCTTGCAGGTTTTTTAGCATCGAAAAGTCTATTTGCAAAGCACCCGAAGCGATGATGAAAGCTGCACCCCGCCGCCATTCTTCGAGGGGCAGGCGCCATACTTGTGGCGAAGATTATGTAATGTATTTGGCATTTTTGCTCACGGTCTGTTGCATTTTAATGGCAGCGCAAACACCCATTTTCCGGCTTTTTGGTATAATCCTCAACTCTTTTGGAGCTTCTTGACATTTGTGACGATGTTTGTTACAATTTCAACATAATGATTCACACAAGGAGGCATCCAATGCTTAACTGCAATGTAAAAGGCTATGGCGCTAAAGGTGACGGTATTACCTTAGACACTGTTGCGATCCAGGCAGCCATCGATGACTGCTGCGCCCACGGTGGTGGACAGGTCATACTGGAAGACGGCAAATTCCTTTGCGGTCGTATCAATCTGAAGAGCGGTGTTGATCTGCATATTGAGCAGGATGCTGTTCTTCTCGGTTCTACCGACTACCGGGATTTTCCGGAGATAGAAACCACATACTGGGATACCCGGTACGCTGTTCGTTTTAACAAGCGCTGCTTTATCTATGCAGAATGCTGTGAAGATATCAGCATCACCGGCAGAGGTATCATCGACTGTCAGGGACATGCCTATGTGACTCCCATGACAGAAGAACAGATCAGCAAGCGCCCCCACATGTCCTACTGGCAAACCCCGATGCCCCTGCCTGCGGATTTTGTGCCTCTGCCCATTTCCGACACCAATGTGGGCACCTACCCCCACAATCTGGATCCCAGAAAGACCAGCCTTGCCCCTGCCCGGGTAGTATTTTTCATCGGTTGTGAAAATGTGCTTGTGGAAAATGTCAAAATGCGCAATCAGTACGGCGGCTGGGGCTACTGGATCTGCGACTGCTATAACGTCCACTTTGATCATGCGGATATTCGCTCCGCTGTAGACATCCCAAATAACGACGGTATTCATATCAACTGCTGCACCGATGTAAACATCTCCAACTGCAACATCACCAGCGGCGACGACTGCATCGTAATCCGCGCATACAGCGCACTGTTAAAAGAAAACAAGCCCTGCGAAAAGGTTTGTGTTACCAACTGCAACCTGACCAGCCACACCTGCGCTATTCGCATTGCCTACATTAACGATGGTGTGATGCGAAACATGACCTTCTCCAATCTGAACATCACCGAATCCTGCAGCGGCATCACAATGCGCCTGCCGGGCAATCCCAACGAAATGCGTATGTCCGACCAAGGCCGTGAAGCAACGCTCATCGAAAACCTCAGCTTCAGCAACATCACCATCGACCGCAACTATATGTTCCCGGTGCGTATTGAAATTGCTGAAAACAACATGTGTACCGGCATACGCAACATCTATTTCAGCAACATTCACGCCTTCTCTGCCAGAATGCCTATGATCAAAGGCAGAGCCGACTGCCATGTGGAAAACGTGTACTTTACCGATTGCCACTTCACCCAAATTCCTTACGAAACTATGAATACCAAGTATTCCGACCGTATGGCAAAGCTGAACTTCCCCCTCACCCCGGTGGAATTCAGCATGGTGGATAACCTTGTGCTGAATAACACGGTGTTTTCCGTTAAATAAGCAAATCGAACTTTTCCCGCGGCCAGATACTTTCATATGTAAAAATAACAAGTATGTGCATTATTGTTATGTGGAACATTAGTCCGCTATTGATGAAGCCTAATCATACGCAAGGCAAAGGCAATTGATTTATCAATTAAAATATTCTTCATATTGAACCTCCGTTCCAAAAAAATTATATCATATATTTGTATTTGCAAAGATTTTAACAGCATTATTCATCAGCGCAGCGTCTTCATTATTCATTCTTCATTAAAAAATCCGCGTGGAGGGAATGAATAATGAATGATGAATAATAAAAAATGAATAATACAAACAAAAATCCGCATTCTTGCGAACGCGGATTTTTGTTTGGGACGTGTGTCCGATTTAGATGCAAAACCGTGTGTGGCTGGTTTAGATGCACGTGGGTTTTGCAGAGGGTACAATAACCCACAGGCGTGTATGGGAGTTAAAAGGTTCCACGACCTACCGGACTTTTAACGCCATGCTTGCAAACGAAGCCTATGTAATTAATGATTGATTTGTTCATGTTTTTATGTTATAATAGTTCAAAGGGAGGGTGATGTTTTGAAAATTAAAAGTAATGTTATATTAATTTTATTGTCTATTGCAATTTTAGTTGCTTGTGTGTTGACTGTGATTTTAAATGAAAATGCCGCAATTTCTTTTAATTCTGCCCCGGCAATTGTATTTGGCATTTGCTCCTCCGTTTATGCTATTATTGCCTTTGCGAATAAGGAACAGGGCAACCTCTTCTTGTTGGGAAGAAATAAATTATCGATTGCTATTTTACGTTCGCTCAGTGACGATAAACCCAATACAGATCGCGATGAATACAAAAAGGAATTTGCGCTTTCCGCATTCATCTTCTGTGCTTCCGTTCCACTATATATACCGCTTGCGTTTTTTGCGAAAAGCTTTTATGCAACACTGGCATCGGCACTTTCTGTGACGATTTTGAGAATTTTGTTTGCGTTTATATTGGTGTTAGTTCCTCGAATAATTAAAAATGCACAAGACAAAAAGCAAAGTCGTATCAAGGATGACGCAGATAGAAAAAAGCAAGAATATCGTGAATCAATGGGAAAATGGAAATAATACAACAAAATTAAATGTTAAAAATCCGCATCAAAGGAACGAACCATTGATGCGGATAAATTTTTAGAATGCCTGATTATTAGATACAATTTGTATTAACGCTTTTTAACATTTCCTAACTGGTGTGACGGTCCGAATCTATCCACGGTTTTGCTTCTGTGGGAAATCTATATCAAAAAATGCATTTCGCTGGTTCGAATCTGTCTACAGCCCGAAATGAATGAAATCGTGCGTTGCACGATGAAATCCGAGCAAGCTCGGATGAAATCTTCGTCGTTCCGCTTCAGATGAAATTAAATCCGCCTCTACATCCTGCCGTAAGGCAGATTTCATCGCGAAGCGATTTCATCCACCGCAGGTGGATTTCTTCCGCCGACGGCGGATTTAGTTGCAAAAAGCACCTGCTTGCGCAGGTGCTTTTTGCTGGCTGGGATACCTGGACACGCTAAGCTGTCGAACCGGCTTTGCGTGAGATTAGTTGGATTAGTAATGTTTTCAGTACGCAAAGCCTTAGTAAATCCGTTTTTACGGATTTACGGGTTCTTCGTCCGTACACTCATACGAAAGATAGCCATACGGCAAGCGCCGTATGGCTATCTTTGGCTGGGATAGCTGGACTCGAACCAGCGGATGCAGGAGTCAAAGTCCTGTGCCTTACCGACTTGGCGATATCCCATTAACAGATGAAATTATATCATAGTTTTTTATGCTTGTCAACCTTTTTTTCAAAAAATATAGCAATAAAGAGTTGTATAGCCGCATTATTCCTTGACAAATTATGTAAGGTATGATATACTTAATTAGTTAAATGCAGTCAGAATGATTTAAGAAGGGGGATACGGCATATGTCGCAAGCTAAAAGAGAAACAGTCAGACTGATGTCATATACTCCCGAATGGGCGGAAACGGGCGCGCTCGTTAAGCGAGAGCTGTTGTCGGTGCTTGGCAACAGAGCGATAGAGATAGCGCACGTCGGAAGCACCGCTATTCCAGGAATGAAAGCTCGTCCGATAATTGACATTGCCGTGGGCGTGCGCTCATTTGAGCACATCCCTGAGCTTTACGGGGAGCTTGCCGTACTCGGCTACAATCATCGCGGTGATACCAATAGCGACAGCCAAATATTTTTGACTGCTCTCAAAAACCGTTATAACGTTTATATTCACATAGTTATTCACGGGAAAACGCTTTGGAATTCTTATGTAGTTTTTTGCGATTGCCTGAAAAAAGACGCCGAGACCCGTCAAAAATACGAGCAGCTTAAAATAAGTCTTGCTACCAGATTTGCCTTTGACCGCAGGTCATATACAGCGGGCAAGAGTGAGTTTGTTCGCAGAACGCTTCGTCTTAAAGGCGACATAAAGGAGCGCTCCTGTGGCGCGGTTGTTTGGCGTAAGAGAGGCGGCAGACGTCATTACCTCATTATACAGAACCGTTCAGGTCATAACGGCTTCCCGAAAGGGCATATGGAATACGGCGAGAGCGAGGCGCAAACCGCTTTGCGAGAGATTCGCGAGGAGACCAGCCTTGAGGTTACGCTCGACACCTCGTTCCGCGCCGAGTACAGATACCTTGTAGACGGATATATCCATAAAAGCGCGCTATATTTCCTTGCAAGCTACACAGATGGCAACTTCAAGCCTCAAAAAGGCGAGGTGTACGGTATATGGCTTCTTCCGTACGAGGAAGCGCTTGAGCAGCTTGATTACGAGCAGGACAGAAGAATTCTTAGGCAGGCGGAAAAGCGTCTGGCTGACGCCGAGGCAAAATCTAAAAAATAACGGTTACGGGTTACGCCGTTTATGTATCAGGAAGGATAGATAATGTTTATTTTAGAGAGCTTTTTGCTCGGTGTGGCGCTTGCAATGGACGCCTTTTCGGTTTCGCTTGCTAACGGTTTAAACGATCCGGGAATGAAAAAGCCGAAGATACTTTTGATTTCGGGTACGTTTTCATTTTTTCAGGCGCTTATGCCGTTTATCGGTTGGATATGCGTTAAAACGGTGCTTACCAAATTCACCGTATTTGAAAAATTTATTCCGTATATAGCTCTTGCTTTGCTTGGTTATTTAGGCGGAAAAATGCTTTGCGAGGGAATAAAGAACGGCCATTGTGAAGGGTCGGGCATGTGTGAAATAAAGAAGCTTGGACTCAGCGCTCTTATCATTCAGGGCATAGCGACGTCAATTGACGCCTTGTCCGCGGGACTTGCGTTTATTAGCTATTCGCTTTTCGAGACGCTTGTCAGCGTGCTTATAATTGCCGCTGAAACCTTCGTTATCTGTACCGCGGGTGTTATAGTTGGCAAAAAATTCGGTACGGTAATTGAGGGAAAGGCAAATATCCTCGGCGGAGTTATCCTAATAATTATCGGACTTGAAATTTTTATCAAGGGAGTATTTTAAAGCTTTAAATATAAAAAGACTCGCTCAGGATGTCCTGAGCGAGTCTTTTACGTTAACCAAATGCTTCCGCTGCGGAAACAAGGTTTATAATTTCACTATCAATTTTGTCTCTGCCGTAAGCGTCATAGAAGCGCTCGCGGTATATATCGGTCTTCAAATTGAAATTTAAGGTCCACGCGCCCCAAAAAATATCAATATGCCTGTCACCGACACCGCCGTTACCAAGGTCGATAAAGCCGCTAAGCTTCCAATTGTCGAGCATAATATTGGGCAGACAGTAGTCGCCGTGAAGGAGCACGTCGTTTTTCAGCGACACCTTGCCGTTTTGAACGTAGGCGTAAGCCTCGCTTGCGGTAAGGGAGGAAAGCTCTGCCGTCATATAGCTTGGGTCAAAAATACCGTTTTTATAATTTTGGTCTACCGTTTGCAGATACCTTTCGCACCTGTTCATCACAGGACAACAGTCGTATGATGTCTCATGAAGCTCACGGAGCAGCATAGCTAAGGTATCACAGAGCCTTTTGGGATCGTCAATATACATAGGGTTGGTGCAATCCTCGCCTTTAATCCTTGACGTAAGCAGATAATCGCTTTCGTTTGAAATGTATTCAACCACCTCGGCGGACAAGCTTTTTTTGTGGAAATAATCCGTCATTTCAGCCTCGGATTTAAGAGAACCCTTTTTAGCTGTTTTTAAGTAAAAGCCGCAGTCTTTATCAATAAAAACGACTCTTGCCTCGGGCGAGCAGCTGCTGTCGTACAGAGTGGCGTTCCGCAGATAAGGCGAAATGGCGTCGGGCAGCTCAAAAAGTGGCTCAAAAAGTCTAACTCGCCTCATACTCTGTCGCCAAGCACGTCTATCCACTTGTGATAGAACTGCTCAAATTCACCGTTATCAAGGGCTTCGCGAATTTTTTCCATAAGGGTGTTGTAGAAATAAAGGTTGTGGATAACGCACAGACGCATACCGAGCATTTCTCTCGCCTTGAAAAGATGACGGATATAAGCTCTTGTATAGGTTTTACATACGGGGCAGTCGCATTGCGGGTCAAGCGGAAGCGTGTCGGTCAAAAACTTCTCGTTTGAGAGATTAAGCTTACCCGACCAGGTGAAAAGGTTGCCGTGTCGGGCGTTTCTGCTCGGCATAACGCAGTCAAAGAAGTCAACGCCTCTCCTGACGGCTTCAAGAATGTTCTGAGGTGTGCCGACACCCATAAGGTAACGGGGCTTTTCGACGGGAGCGAATGGCTCGACCTGCTCGATAATATGATACATAACGTCGGCGCTTTCGCCAACCGCCAGACCGCCAATGGCGTATCCGTCAAGGTCAAGCTCGGCTATGCGCTTCATGTTCTCCTTGCGAAGCTCGTCATAGGTGCTGCCCTGATTGATAGCGAAAAGAAGCTGATTTTTGTTAAGCGTGTCGGAAAGGGAATTTAAGCGTTCCATTTCCTTTTTACAGCGAATGAGCCAACGGACAGTACGCTCCGTGCTGCGCTTTGCGTAGGTGTACTCGCAGGGGTTTTCTATGCACTCGTCAAACGCCATAGCGATGGTAGAGCCGAGGTTGGACTGTATCTGCATGCTCTCCTCAGGGCCCATAAAAATCTTAGCGCCGTCCATATGCGACTGAAAATATACGCCTTCCTCTTTTATACGGCGGAGCTTGGCGAGCGAAAACACCTGGAATCCGCCGCTATCGGTAAGTATAGGGCCGTCCCAACGCGCGAATTTGTGAAGTCCACCAAGACTGCGTATAAGCTTGTCTCCGGGACGTATGTGAAGGTGATAGGTGTTTGAAAGCTCAACCTGACACTTGCAATCTATAAGGTCGGGAAGCGCCACTCCGCCTTTAATAGCGGCGCTCGTGCCAACGTTCATGAATACGGGGGTCTGTATATCGCCGTGGACGGTACGCATAACGCCGCGGCGAGCCTTTCCCTCGGTTTTAAGCACAGTGAACGGAAGCTTTTTAGGTTCTGTCATTTAATATTGCTCCTTGGAAGTTATTTTCTTTTAAAACGGTGTTCTATTTCACCCTTGGTAAGCTCAAAAGCGACAGGACGCCCGTGAGGACAGAAGCGTATAGAGCTGTCCGTCAGGACTCGCTCGCATATCCACTTGATATGCGCCTCATCGTAGAGTCTGCCCGCCTTTATTGCCGCCTTGCAGGACGCTTGATATAACGCCTGCTCGAAGAATATCCTTTTGGTTACCTCAAGGCTTCCCGTTCCCGCGGCAAGCTGACCGCATACGGTTACAAACAGCTCCTCCGCCTCGTTTGCGGATATGCCGGAAGGGATAGCGTTTATGTTTACCGAATGCGGAAGGTCGCTCTGGGTGAAATCAAAGCCCATCGCAAGTATTTCCTCACGGTAGGTCTGCGCCGCGTCAAGCTCCTCGCCCGAAACCGTTACTGTGATAGGCACGAGCAGTATCTGGCTGTCAGAGCCTTTATCGAGATTTTGCTTCATATCCTCGAAAAGTATTCTCTCGTGCGCCGCGTGCTTGTCAATTAATAGCAGCGTTCCCTCGCTTTCAACCATAACGTAGGAGTTGAATGCCTCGCCCAGATACTTATAGGGCGGAACGTCCTTTATCTCCTTGGTAGCCGAGGGGCGCGGTATCGCACTTACGGAATAATCGGGGGGGTTCTCGGTTACGGGTGCGCTTGAAAGCTCCTTTAATGCTGATACCGTTACTGCAATCTCCTGCTTTGAGGATTTTTCCTGAGGCTTTTTCGGAGCAGAAACGGGAGTGGAAATCGGTGAGCCGGCAGGCTCGTTTTTATAAGTCTCTGCAATTGACTTTTTAGGCTCAACCGTGCGGATATCGCTATTGGAAACCTCGGTTGCTTTTGAGCTTGACGTAGTAATTGTATTGTCAAGCGAGTTGTCAAATGCAAAGGGCACAGAGGGCTTTTCACCGTTAGCTGAGCCCTTGCCGAAGCGCAGATGGGGCGGAAGCTCCTCTGCGTGCTTAGTGTATAAATGCATGTCGGAGACTGCCTGAGCGCGCTTTTCCTGCATTTGCATAGAGAGCTGCTCGCCCTTTCCCGTCTGTATATCGCTTGGGGACTCTTTAAGCGGAACAAAGCCGCTTACTATTCGTGCCTCTCTGCGAGCCTCCTCTTTGGTTTTCAGCGAAAGCTCCGGACGGGGAAGCTTGTCCTCAAGCGCCGTACGGACGGCGGAGTATACAGAATCAAATACCGCCTGCTCGTTAGAAAACTTAACCTCAAGCTTTGCGGGGTGAACGTTTACGTCAACGAGCGCGGGGTGAATTCTTAACTCCAGAACGCATACGGGAAACTTTTCCGACGGTATATAAGAGTTGAACGCCTGCTCGATAGCCGCCATTGCGGTGCGGCTCTTAACGTAACGTCCGTTTATGAAGAAGTTCTGGTAATTTCGGTTGGCTCGGACGTTTTCGGGCGTTCCGATGTAACCCAGAACCTCAATTCCGCCCGTCATTCCGTGAACCTCTACTAATTTTTTCGCAAAATCTCTGCCAAGAACCGCGTAAACGCAGTTTTTAAGATTTCCGTCGCCCTCGGTAGAGAAGCGCAGCTGACCGTCGGATATAAACTTTATCGACAGGTCGGGGCGTGAAAGCGCGATTTTCTCAACGACAGCGGCGCAGGCAAGAGCCTCCGAGGTATCTTTTTTTAGAAATTTACGCCTTGCGGGTATATTGGCAAAAAGCTCCTCGACTATTATTGTCGTGCCGTTAGGACAGCCGCTTTCGATAATCTCTCTTATCTCTCCGCCAACGCAGGTGAGTACGGTTCCCATTTCGCTATCCTTAGTTTTCGTCATGATACGCAGTGTGGATACAGAGCCGATAGCGGCAAGAGCTTCGCCTCGGAAGCCGAGCGTGATTATACTGTCAAGGTCTCCCTCGGTACGGATTTTACTCGTGGCGTGTCGCTTGATACAGACGGGAACGTCGTCCCGAGACATTCCGCAGCCATTATCGGAAACTCGCATAAAGGTGATACCGCCTCGCTTTATCTCTACTGTTACGGCGGTAGCGCCTGCGTCTATCGCGTTTTCAAGCAGCTCCTTGATTACGGACGCCGGGCGGTCTACTACCTCTCCCGCGGCTATGAGGTTGGCTACCTGAGGGTCAAGAATGTTAATAATTCCCATTTTTTTAAATCTCTTTTACGTTAGTTTTTTAAGCTCAAAAATAAAATTAAGCGCTTCAATAGGTGTAAGTGTGTTTATATCGCAGGATTTCAGCTTTTCGACTATCTCGGCGTTCTGTATATCCTCAAACGAGAGGTTAAAGCCGCTTTCTTCCTTCTTTGCGGTCCTTTCGGGGCGGTAAACATCACCGCTTTCGATATCACCGAGGACTTCCTTGGCGCGCTTTATTATTTCGTTTGGAACTCCCGCAAGCTTTGCTACCTCAATTCCGTAGCTTTCGTCGGCGCTTCCTCTTACAATCTTTCGAAGGAAGATAATATCGTCGCCCTTTTTCTTTGCGGCGATATTGTAGTTGATGACGCCGTCTATTTCGCCTTCAAGCGAGGTAAGCTCGTGATAGTGTGTGGCAAAGAGGGTTTTTGCGCCGAGCCTTTTGCCCGCGGTGTATTCCGCTACCGCCTTGGCTATACTCATTCCGTCGAAGGTGCTTGTGCCTCTGCCAATTTCGTCGTATATAATAAGCGAGCGCTTTGTGGCGTTTTTAAGTATATAAGCAACCTCGTTCATCTCTAACATAAAGGTGGACTGACCGGAAGCTAAGTCGTCGGAAGCTCCTACACGTGTAAACAGCTTATCAACGATACCTATATGTGCGTCGCTTGCCGGAACAAAAGAGCCGACCTGCGCCATAAGAGTAATGATAGCGACTTGACGCATATACGTTGATTTACCCGCCATATTCGGACCTGTGATAAGCATAAGCCTGTTTGACGAGGTATCAAGCTCTGTGTCGTTAGGGACGAAATAACTGTCTCGGACGAATTGCTCAACCACGGGGTGCCGTCCGTCCTTTATAGAAATACGGTCGTCGTAGCTTATTTCGGGGCGCACGAAGTTATTTCTTGACGCCACCTCGCTAAGACTTACGTAAACGTCTAATAGCGCAAGAAGCGAGGCGTTGCTTTGTATCTGCTTGGTAAACGAAGCGGTCTTATCACGCAGAACGCAGAACATATCGTATTCAAGGGCGCAGATCTTTTCGGAAGCGCCCAGAATTGCGTTTTCAAGCTCTTTAAGCTTTGGTGTAATGTATCTTTCCGCGTTAGCCAGGGTTTGCTTTCTTATGTAGTAATCGGGAAGCGGCTCGCCCTTATTTGCGTTTGTTACTTCGAGGTAGTAGCCGAAAACTCTGTTATATCCGTATTTCAGCTTGCTTATACCCGTTATCTGACGCTCCTCCTCGACAAGAGCTTCAAGGTAGCCCTTGCTATTGTCAAGCAGTCCGTGAAGTCGGTCAAGCTCCTCGTTTATGCCCTTGTTTATCATACCGCCCTCGCGCACCGTAAGAGGCGGCTGTTCAACTATTGAGCTAAGCAGCAGATTTATAAGCTCGTCAAGAGGGTCGAGGGCGTTTTTCAGCTCAACTAACTCCTCGCAGACAGTGTCCTGCATAAGCTCTATAACGGGCTTAACCACCGAGACGGTCTCAGCTATGGCGCGAAGGTCTCTGGCGTTTGCCGTGCCGTAAACTATCTTAGCCATAAGTCGCTCTATATCAAGCACTGAGCGAAGCGTTTCCCCAAGCTCCTCGCGGAGCATATAATTATCCTTTAGCTCGCCCACCGCGTCCTGACGCCTTGCAATATAGTGAGTATTGACAAGCGGTAGCTCTATCCATTTGCGGAGAAGTCTTGCGCCCATTGAGGTACGGGTACGGTCAAGCACCCAAAGCAGAGACCCCTTTTTCTCTTTGGTTCTCATAGTCTCGCAAAGCTCAAGATTGCGTCTTGTGTTAGGGTCTATTTCAAGGAACTGTCCGTCGGTGTATACGTTGATATTCTTTATGTACGACGTATCGGATTTCTGCGTTGCGGCAATGTAGGAAATAAGCGCGCCGACGCAGGATACTATGACGGGGTTTTCAAGACCGAGCTCTGAGTAATTCTTACCGAACTGTCTCTTTACCGTCAGAATGGCGTTCTCGTACGAGAAATTCTCCTCGCAGCCATCGTTCACCACCGCGCGCAGACGCTCGGAAAAATACTCCTTTAACCGCTTATGCTCGCTTAGCGGCACGTTGATTAGCGCTTCTCTCGGACTGTACGCCTCGGACTCGGTGATTATTTTGCTGATTATATCGCCGTCTTTAAGAAGGGTGGCGTTAATATCGCCCGTTGAGGCGTCGGCAAAGGCAATTCCGGCCTCGTTTCCGCGAACACATATAGCGCAAAGATAGTTATACTGCTTGTCGTCCAGCATTGCGTTGTCGGTTACTGTACCGGGGGTAACTATGCGAACTATATCTCTTTTAACAAGACCCTTTGCGGTAGCAGGGTCCTCCATCTGCTCGCAGATAACTACCTTATGCCCTTTTGCGACGAGACGGGAAATGTAGGTGTCCGCCGCGTGATAGGGAACTCCGCACATAGGCGCTCGCTCCGCCTCTCCGCAGTCTCTGCCGGTAAGGGTTAGCTCAAGTATCTTTGAGGCGGCCTTGGCATCGTCGAAAAACATTTCGTAAAAATCGCCTAAGCGATAAAACAGAAACGCGTCGGGGTACTGTTTTTTGATTTCCAAATATTGAAGCATCATTGGAGTCATAATTAATGACCTTGCCTTTCAAAGTTAAATCAGTCTTTTTTAATAAATCTGCCGAAAAGCTCGTGCGCCTCGGCTTTTTCAACGTAGAAGTAAGCGTAATCACCGATAAGAGAAGCGTCGCCTTCAAAATGTATAAGACGGTTGGTTTCCGTTCTTGCGGTAAGCCTTGCTCCGTCAGTTTTACTTACGTCCTCTACAAGCGCCCGTACGGTCTTTCCAACGGAATCAAGATATTTTTCCTTTCCTATTGCGGTCTGAACGTCGAGCAGTCTGCGAAGCCTCTCACCCTTGATATCCTCGGGTATCTGTCCGTCCATTTCAGCGGCGGGAGTGCCGTTGCGGCGAGAGTATATGAAGGAATAGACGTTATCGAAGCGAACCCTTTTCAGAATTTCGAGAGTTTCAAGGAACTCCTCCTCGGTCTCCGTAGGGAATCCCACTATTATATCGCTTGTAATCGCTATATCGGGAATTTTTTTCTTCATGTAATCCACAAGATACAGATAGCGCTCGATGTCGTAATGTCGGTTCATTGCCTTCAAAATTCTGTCGCTTCCCGACTGAAGCGGAAGATGGAAGCGACGGGCGATACCCACCTTGTTCTTTTTAGGGGGATTTTCCGCTATAACGTCAATAAGCCTCTCGGTTGCGTCTTTGGGGTGGCTCGTCATAAAGCTGATTACCGCCTCTCCGTCAAGACGGCATATGTCGCTTAGCAGGTCAGCAAAGCCGTAATTTTCTCTGCCTGCGGGAGAGTATGAGTTTACGTTCTGACCGAGAAGGGTTATTACCTTTACTCCGTCCTTTATCAGCGCCTTGATTTCGCTTAGCACCGCCTCAGGCTCACGGCTGCGCTCACGTCCGCGTACGTACGGAACGATACAGTAGGAGCAGAAGTTATTACAGCCGTACATTACGGACACCCAAGCGTCCGCCTTTCCGGGCTCGCGTTTTACAGGTAAGTCCTCCGCAATAACGCAGGCGTCGCTATCTATTCTGAAAATACGTTTTTTTTGAGTCAGTGTCTCGTAAAGCGTCTCGGGCAGTCGGTGGATAAGAGTCGTGCCGAGCAGGAAATTAATGTAGGGGTATCTCTTTTTTATATCGTTTATCCTATGCTCTTGTGATACCATGCAGCCGCAAACGCCTATTATAAGCTCCGGGTTTGCCTCCTTGCAATGCTTGAAGCCTCCCGTTATCGAAAGCGCTTTAAGCTCGGCGTGCTCGCGCACGGCGCAGGTGTTCACGAGGATAAGGTCGGCTTGCTTTGGGTCAGCGGTTTTTTCGTAGCCCATCTGCTCCGCCATTCCGAGAAGCCTTTCGCTGTCCGCCTCATTCTGCTGACAGCCGAAGGTCTGAATATAGACCTTTTTGTTTCCGCCCGTGATGCTTTTGACGTCGGACATAAACTTATATTGCTTTGAGATTTCCTCTTTTGAGAGTATAACGCTTTTTTTCATTATGACCTATCCTTTGGTAATGGCTTTGACTTTGAGAAAACGGTGAATTATAACCGCCGTAAGACTTCCCGTTATAAGAGAAACGAGAAGCAGTATGGGGAGATAGAAGGTAAGAACGTAGTGTCCAAAGAACACGGCGCAGGCAAGACACTGACCGATATTGTGCATAGCGGCAGACATAACGGACAGTCCCATAACGCCTAAAAATCTGCTCAGTATCAGCTTGTAGAGCAGAAGCGCGGCAAGCGCAAGCGCTCCTCCCGCAAGTGAGAACCAGAACGAAGTAACGCTTCCGAACAGCAGAGCCGAGAGGGTTATCCTCGCAATCGAAACGGCGCACGCGTACCCGTAGCCGAGCATAAAAAACGCAAGCATTACCGCAATATTGGCAAGACCGAGCTTGAAGCCCGGAATCGGTATTATCAGGCTAATCGGGAGAATAGCCTCAACGTATGAAAGGATAAGACCGAAGGCGGTGAAAAGTGAGCAATAGGCGAGCTTATCAGCCTGCGACCGCATCGTAATCCCCCCCTTCGTTACCGACGAGCCTGATAGAGACACGGGCGGGGGCACAGACGATTATCTGCCCCTCCTTGCTTATTTTTCCGCTATGGGAGCAGATGGCGTTTTCGCAGGTGGTTTCACTTACCCAAACCTCGCCGTTTTTTACAGTAACGGTAAGGGCTATGCCCTCGCTTTCAATAGGTATATCGGTGTCGGTTTTCAGAGAATATTCTGTTTCCTTGCCGTCAACGCTTATTACGAGCGCGCTTCCGCTGCCTTTACCAAGCCCAAGCAGAAAAAGAGTCAGCGCAAGCGCAAGAATAGCGGCGAAAACGGCGGCGTCCCACCGTGTGAAAAGCTTAAATTCACTCTTTTTCATCGCTTTTATCCCCTCGCGCGTGTAAACATAATAACTATACTAAGTTAGTATATCATATACCGCGACAGATTTCAACAGTATTTTGTGAATTAATTATCATTGAAGCGCAAAAAAGCTCCACTGCGGTCAATGGAGCTTTGTACTTAAATATTCTCGATGGTTTCCGACTTATCTCTGTACTGAGAGTGTAAGGCGGCAGGCTCAGCGGTATCTGACGGATATCCAACGGGGAGCAGAGCAGTAACAATCACATTTTCGGGAAGCCCAAGCGCGTTTTTGACGTCATCGGAGTTGAAATAACCGACCCAGCAGGAGCCTATACCTAGACTCGCCGCCATCAGCATCATATGCGTTGTTACTATCGCGGCGTCAGTTTCTCCCGAATCGTACGGAGGCATAAGCTTATTCTTCCAAGAGCGCTCTTTATCGTAGCCGATAACCAGAACAGTCGGCGCGTCAAAGGTGAATTTGCAGACTGATGCAAGCTTTCTTCTGCTTTCCTCACTTTTCGCAACAAAAATTCTTTGAGGCTGAAAATTCCTTGCCGTTGGAGCTACTCGACCTGCTTCAAGTATTAAATCAAGCTCTTTTTCGGTGATAGGCTCAGGACTGAATGAACGGACAGAATATCTGTCCTTAGCTAATTTTAAAAAATCCATACTGTTCTCCTTATGTTACTAAGACTGCTTATGCTTAAATCAAGAAATAAGGTTTTCGGGTTACGTCAAACGTGTATTTTAACGAGTATACCGTATCACCAAATAAAAGGTATCAGTCGGTATTTGACCTTCGTCTTGTATTCCGCATAACCCGTCAGTCCCTCGGTTAATACTTTTTCTTCGTTCAATATGCGGATAACCGTTACTGTCGGATAAAGAGCAAACGGTATAAGCCCCCAGAATGAGCCGAGAATAAGCGGCAGAGGTAAAAACATGAGAAGTGTCGCAAGGTACATCGGGTGTCGGACAACGCCGTAAAGTCCTGAGCTGATAACCCTCTGTCCTTCCTGTATCTCCACAGTGCGTGAAAGGTATGCGTTTTCGCGCATAACCTCGGCGTACATTCCGTAGCCGAGCAAAAATAGCGCGGAGGCTGTTATTACAAGCCAAAGCGGAACGCTCGACCAACTAAAACGGAAATCAAGCGCGGATATAATAAATCCGATAGGGAACATCAAACCCGAAAGCGCGATAACGCCCTGCTGAGCCTTTTCTTTTTCCTTGTTATTAAGGCGTTTTTCAAGAAGCGCGGGCGCTTTGACGAGCAGAACGACACCCATTATCAGCATAGGTATAAACAGCAATGCGATAAACAGCCAAGCTCCCGGATAAAAAAACGTCCAAGCGGGAAGAAACAAAAGAGCGCCGACCAAAATAAGCCCGAAGATGAACTTCGTAAGCGCATTGATAATAAGCATCGTGCGATTGCTCCTTTCTTGTAAAATAAACTACACTCTCGACGTGGGTGGAGGAGTACAAAAGGTGTATTTTTATGCCTAAAACGGGGGTTGTAAAGCCAAAAGGTATATTTTATAGGGTTGGAAAGTAACACATGTTCCTGATTTTTAGCAGTTTTGGGAAACATACCATTCAAGTATAAATGATTACTTCTTGTGTTTTTTTCTTGCGTAAATATACCTTTAACGGCAAACCTAACTTGATTTTTAAGGCTTGGTGCGGACACGCTTCAACACATCTCAGGCATCGAATACAATTACTGTTTGTTTTGCCCGATTTTATCGCTCCAAAGGAGCAACGCTCGGCGCAAAGATTGCACCCACTGCAATCTGCGTTTTTTTGTATCGTGAGTCCAAGCTTGCTTCTTAGTTTTGGAAAAACATCCGCCAAAGGATTTTTATAAAGTTTGGGGATTTGTATATACGAAGGCTCTTTGACTTTTTCAACGATGTGCTTTAATTTATCAAAATCACAGAAAACATCGTCATTGTCTATGTAGGAGTGCTTTGTAGGGATATACGCTCCCGCAACAATATTCTTTTGATAGTTTTTTTGAATTTCATATAGAACATTTCCACAGCACATTTTTCCGTACGTAGCAATAGCCGTTAGATTTTCAACCGATACATTCTTCAAAAAATGCTTTACAATATCGGGGATATTTTGACAGTGCACAGGAAATACAAGGACGAGATTTCGATAATGCTCCGCACATTTTGTTTCTATATCCACAAGTGGATACCCTAATTGATTTGCAAAGTATGTCGCGATTGCCTTGCTCTGACCTGTATTTGAATAAAAAACAACCGCGTTCATCGTTCTATGTACTCCCGCATGATTGCGCACTCTGGGATTTCGTCAAGCGAAAA
>JAFWBD010000041.1 GCA_017507325.1 Clostridia bacterium
GCATGTCAAGAGTTTAATGAAGCTCTATATGCTTTCATGTTTATCACTTACAGGATGGCAGAATGTTGCGATGACAGAGGCGAATATAACGAAGCATTAGAATATTACGAGAATGCTTTGCGTGTACTTGACATCTATAAAGTGAAAGAAAGCTGGTATGGTTTCCGCGAAGGGTTTAATGAAGAAATTGCAAAGATAAAAGAAAAAACGAAATAAAAATTGCTTTTGTGTCCACAAAAGCAGTGCTTGTCAGGAAATTTGACAAGTCATAGATTAACACAAGGGAGGCTCATTACCGCCCGATAGTACACCGAAAAGGTGTAACACACGATACCTTGCAGGCAAGGACGTGTGAAAAGGAGTACGAACAAATGCCCGTACTCCTTTTTTTCGGCAGGTATTACCCCTGCGTGTCATCTTGAGCGAAGTCCGCCCGAGATTCCACCTTCGCTTTGCTCGGTGCTTTTTCGTCCGTGTCATCCTGAGCGTAGTCGAAATCCGAGCATAGCGAGGATCAAACGGTGCGTAGCATCGTTTGGGATCTCGGACGAAAAAGTTCGATTCCGCTACGCTCCGCTCAGAATGACACGGGCGGACGCAGTCGAAACCCGAAGGGCGATGAAACCCTGCTTTATGGAAGGCACCCCTTGCGGCACCTTTCCTGCGGAGGGTGCCGCAATTGCTTTTTTCCACCGTCGAAGGGGATCAACTCTTTCGCAAAAGGGGAGTTTTTGATCAAAAAGTATTCAAATCTTTTAAAAAGACTTGCTTTTCTTTTTCCGATTCAGTATAATGAGCCCATAAAAATAAAAAGCGAGATGAAAAGGAGAAGTAATATGTCGGAACAAGAAAAGACCTATGAAAAAATCCCGGGGGCACCTCTGCCCGAGCTCTTAGCCGCGATCCCCATTGCAAAGCCCGGAATGTCACCCGAGGAGCTTCGAAAGATCTGTCTGGACTATATGAGACTTCAGCTTTCCTTCCAGTGGCTCCCCGCTCAGGATTACGACTACGTGGTAGATTCCCAGAACCATCCCGTTTCCTTGAAAAAGGGGACTCTGCACGGCGGAATCCCTTACGTGAACATCGGAACCGGTAACCTTTACCGCATTCTGGAATACTACGATCCCGAAACCGGCAAGGTCGATCTGTCCGAATTGGGCAAAAAGAAGGAGGTTTTTGGCAACGCCTGCTCCGGCGCGGGAATTTGCGCGTGGGCAAGATGCATCTCCTCTGCCAAATTGGGCTGGACCTTTGATATGAATCAGTACAACGGCGTGGTGAACGTGGGTCCCTACAAATATACCAAAAATCTGAAGAAATTCATTCGCAAGATCCGCGGAACCGACATTCAGCCCGAAACCAAATACACCCCCAAGCAGGTTTGCCTTGAGAACGGCGAGCAGGTCATGTTCGAATCCTACGCGCTGGCTCAGCCTGCCGACGGCTTGGTGACCGGGGGGCACATCCGCATGGTCTCCTCCACCCCCACCGTTTTCCGCAACAAGGACGGCTCCGTTGACGGGGAAAGAAGCTTTTTGCTTTACTGTGACCAGGTTTGCTATGAATCCGCCTGGCATCACGTTCGCTATACCGACGAAGGGGATCTCTGGCGTATTCACGGCGGTCTTGACGTGAAGATCAGCTTTGCCGAGCTCTTCAAGGCCGGCTCCCTTCCCTTCACCTTTAAGGAATTTTTGGGCGAGGCCGAGGTTCAAAAGGCCAAGATCAACGCCAACACCTCCAAAACCGCCATTTCCACCGAAGAATTGAAGGAGGTTGTGATCCACTCCAATTATCCCATCTCCGATCTGTTCACACAGATCAAGAATGCCGACGGCGAAATTCTGTATACCCACGTGGCACGTCTCACCACCGGCCCTGCTGAATTTAAAATGTACGAAATGGCCCTGGCCGACAAGATTCCCTTGGATGAATTCAAGCCCTTTGAGGGCACGGGCGACGTTACCTTTGAGATCAAGGCACAGCTGTACAACGGTCAAAAGGTTCGCGCCTATGCCGGCTTTTTGATGAAGGGCGAGACCGCCTCCACGGTATTCGAAAAGGATATGCCCGCAAGACTTGCCGCCATTCCCTTGGCAAAGCCCGAAATGACCCCTGAGGAATTGAGAAAGATCTGTCTGGATTATATGCGGCTGAGCCTTTCCTTCCAGTATATCCCCTCGGAGGATTACGATTACGTTGTGGATTCCCAAAAGCACCAGTGCTATCTGAAAAAGGGCACCGTTTACGGCGGGCTTCCCTATATCACGGTGGGATCGGGCAGTCTCTACCGCGCGGTAGAATTTTATGATCCCGAAACCGGCGTTTTGGATATGACCGAATACAAGAAGATGCACAAGCGCTATTTCGGCAACGCCTGCTCCGGTGCGGCCTCCACCTCTTGGGCCAGATGCATTTCCTCGGCTTATCTGACCTGGTGTGCGGGAATGACCCAATATCACGGCTTTGTGAACGTGGGCCCCTATCGCTATCCCAAAAACATTCCCGTTTTCAATACCAAGAAGAATTCTCCCGGTTATTACACCACCGGCCCCATCTGTCAGGAGAACGGTGAGCAGGTCATGTATGAATCCTATGCACTGGTTCAGCCTGCCGACGGTCTTTTGAATCAAGGCCACATTCGCCTGGCCGCCTCCACCGCCACGGTGGTCAGAAAAGAGGACGGCAGCATTGACGGCGAGAAGAGCTTTGTGTACTACTGCGATCAAGGCTGCTATACCACGGGTCTGAGCCGCCACCACGGCCGCTTAATGCCCGACGGCACCCACTATACGGTTCAGGGCGGTGTGGACGTGAAGGTGAGCTTTGCGGAACTGTTTAACACCAACTACATTCCCTTCACCTTCAAGGAATTTTTGGGCGAAGTCCCCGCACAGCTTCCCAAGGTTACCGCCAACATCAACCTGCCCCGCTTGAGCGCGGCGCTCTTCTGCGATCTGAAATTCCACTCCAACTACCCCATTTCCGACGTTTTCGTCAGCATTTGCGACAAGAACGGGAAAAAGGTCTTTGACAAGGTGCACAGAAGGATCCACTTCTCCACCTATGATTTGGATGCCTCGGAATTTCTTTCCCAAGAGGAATTGGCTCCCTTTGCCGAATCCGAGGATCACAGCCTTCGCATTGAATTTCAGCTCTATTACGGCACCAAGGAAACCGCTTACTGCGCCACCTTGGTCAAGGAATAATCCGCTTTTCGGACAGAGAATGCTTCGGCATTCTCTGTCTTTTTCGAGAACGGCTTCACTTTTTTCATAAAAAAGAAAGAATTTTCTTGAAAAAACTTGCGTATCCGTTCTTTTCGTGTTATATTGGACAAAAGATCTTCACAGAATTTGGAGGAAAACAATGTTTCAGATCAATATGATGCGCTTCGACCACGTGGTGGTTTTTGCTGCGGAGGAATTGAAAAAATATCTTCGTATGATGATGCCCCAAAGCGGCGATATTGCCATTGAATTAAACCCCGAGGCCAAGGAAGGCTTCCGCTTGGGTCTTTTGGAGGACTTCGGCCTTTCCGATGCCGAGGTGGAGGATGCGGTTCTGGACGACGTAGTCCATATCGAAACCCATGAGAAGGGCGGCATTCTGGCAGGCTCCAACCCCAGAAGCGTTCTCTTTGCGGTTTACCGCTTCCTGCGTCTGAACGGTTGCCGCTGGCTCTATCCCGGAGTGGACGGCGAGCACGTTCCCATGCAAAGCATCGTTCCCACCCAATACCACAAGAAGGCAGACCACCGCTTCCGCGGCCACTGCAACGAGGGTGCCGAAAGTCAGGATTGTATGCTGGAGACCATTGATTTTTATGCCAAGCAGGAAATCAACGTTTATATGATCGAGTTTGACAATCCCTTCACCTATTACAACGCCTATTATACCCATCGCCACAACGAAACGAACCGTCCCGCCGAGCCGGTGCCCTACGATCAGGTCATGCAGTGGAAGCGTCAGTGTGAAACGGAGATCGCCAAGCGCGGTCTGCAGTTCCACGATATGGGCCACGGCTGGACCGCCGAGCCCTACGGCTTGGATTCCACCGAAGGCTGGAAGCCTGCCGTGGTGGAGCTCACCGAGGAGCAAAGAAGCTATCTGGCTCAGCTTGACGGGGTGCGGGATCTTTATCACGGGGTGGCCTTGAACACCAACCTTTGTATGTCCAATCCCAAGGTTCGCTCCATTATGGCGGACAGCATCGTTTCCTATGCCGAAAAGCACGCCAACGTGACCTATCTCCACGTGTGGCTGGCTGACGGAAACCGCAACCACTGCGAGTGCGAGGAATGCCAAAAGGCCCGTCCCAGCGATTATTATCTGATGATTATGAATGAATTGGATGAGAAATTGACCGCCAAGGGCTTGCAGACCCGTATCGTTTTCATCGCTTATTACGACACCCTCTTCCCCGCCGAAAAGGTGAAGATCCAAAATCCCCGCCGCTTCTCTCTGCTTTATGCCCCCATCACCCGTTCTTATTCCTCCAGCATCACCGAAAACTCCGTGGTCAACGAGATTCCTCCCTACGTGAGAAATCAGTGGGATTCTCCCAAGAGTGCCGA
Organism: Clostridia bacterium; assembly: GCA_017507325.1. GTDB lineage: Bacteria > Bacillota > Clostridia > Oscillospirales > SIG627 > RGIG5579. The sequence continues at coordinate 4,581 of JAFWBD010000041.1, forward strand.
GGAAAATCTGGCCTTTCTGAAGGCTTGGCAAAAGAATTGGAACGGTCCCTGCTTCTCCTACGAATACCACTTCTGGAGACATCAGTACAAGGATCCCACCGGCCTTGCCATTGCCCGCCGCATTTACGAGGACATTCAGGGTCTGCCCTATATGGGACTGGACGGCTTTGTGGAAGACGGCTCTCAGAGAAGCTTCTTCCCCTCCGGCTTTGCCATTTACGTATACGCTGAGACCCTTCTGAACCGCTGTGTGACCTTTGAGGAATTGACGGAGGATTATTTCTCCCATATTTACGGAAAGGATTGGAAATCCGCCTTGGCTGTTCTGAAGAAAATCTGCGCCGCCTTTGATTTCTCCTTTATGTCGGGAGAAAGAAGCGTGGACCCCTCGGTTTCCGCCTATTTTGATCCCGCCCGCGCCAAGGACTTTGACGACGTGAGAGACTATGCCGCCGAGCTCCGCTCCCTGGTGGCCGCTCATATGGCTATGCCCACCCGCCCCCAGACCGTTTCCTGGAGACTTTTGGGATACGCTGCCGATTTCTTCGAGGGCATTGCCGCCTTTATGAAGGAAAAATGCGTCGGTCACAGCGCCCTTCCCTTGCAGATGGCTAAGGAATTTTTGGTGGAATTCGGTAAAAACGAGATCGCCATCGAGCGCTATTACGATCAGGCCAACGCCGGAAAATCCCTTCTCCTTGCGGTGAAAAAGCCCAAGAAGATCGTGCTCCAGGCAGGAACCGAAGCCTGATAAAAAACGAAGGTGCGGAAAAGCCGCACCTATGCAAAACAAGACTCACCCATTTCGAGTGAGTCTTGTTTTTTGGTTACAAACCGCTGGAAGAGCTTTATTTTGTTTTTTTCGCTCCGGCCTTTTCCCAAAGGAGCAAAAGAACGTAAAGGCCGAGGCCTGCGGCGATGGCCACGATCAGATCGAAGATCACCGTCAAAAGGAAGGTCAAAAGCAGGATGCAGCTGTTCTGCCACTTTTTCTCCCCCAAAAGGGAAACGAATTTTCGCCATTCGCTCATATTGTAGGCCACCATAAAGAGGATCGCTGCAATGGTGGGCATGGGGATCATAGCGGCAAGAGGCATCAAAAACAAAAGAACCAACAGCAGAACCAAGGCGTGAACCATACCGGCAACGGGGGTTCTGCCGCCGTTTTTGATATTGGCCGCCGTGCGGGCAATGGCTCCCGTAGCGGGAATGCCACCGAACAAAACCGAGGCCATATTACCCACTCCCTGAGCCACCAATTCCGCATTGGGATTGTGGCGAGAGCCGATCATGCCATCCGCCACCACGCAGGACAAAAGGGATTCAATGGCCGCCAGAAGGGCGATGGTCACCGCATTGGGAAGGGCCGCGGCAAAAGCATCACCGCTCAGCGAAAGGCTCCCCAAGGTCAGAGGCGGAAGCCCCGCGGGAATGGTATACAGCTCTCCGATGGTGAAGATCCCCTCGTCCAAGGCGGGAAGGAAGCGAACCAAAAGGGAACCTGCCAAAACCGCCACCAAAGAGGGGGGAAGACGCTTTTCGAATTTGGGATACAGGATCAAAATCGCAAGGCTGATCCCGCCCACCAGAAGAGACTGCCAGGAAAAGGTGGAAAGGGAGGCAAAATTGGCCTCCAATTTTTCGATCGTCTCCACAGGCTTAAGACCTTCGGCGTAAACGAGTCCGAGAAAATCCTTGATCTGACCGAAGAAAATGGTAACGGCAATGCCCGAGGTGAAGCCGACGGTCACCGCCTCGGGGATCAGCCGAATCAAGCCGCCCAATTTGAAAACGCCCATCAGAATCAGAAGAATGCCCGCCATCAGCGTGGCCAGGATCAACCCCGACATTCCCTCGCTTGCCACGATCCCCGCCACAATGGCGGCAAAGGCGGCGGTGGGTCCTGCGATCTGAACGCGGCTTCCTCCCAAGAGGGACACCAAAAATCCCGCGATGATCGCGGTATAAACCCCCGCGGCAGGCTCCACACCGCTGGCCAGCGCCAAGGCGATGGAGAGGGGCAGGGCGATGATGGCCACGATGACTCCTGCGGTCAGATCCTGCACCAGCTGCTTTCCGCGGCATTCTCCCAAAACCGAAAACAGCTTGGGCTTGCAATAAAACTCTTTCATAAAATGCTCCTTTTCAAAAGATTGCTTCCACGCAAAAAAACACGGAAAAAACCGTGTTTTTTTTGATTGATTACCGATTGTTGTTCTTTTCCAGCGCCCTCAGCTTTTCCTCACGGCGATTCTTGACCTCATCGGACATGGGTCGGATCTCGCCGGCGGCCATCAGCGCCATACGGGTCATAATGGGGCCGAAAAGCTCATAGATCAAAACCGCAAACAGAGTGATGTTGCGAATCAAGTTTCCTTCTTCACCCAGCTGCATAGCGGTGGTGCACATTCCCAAGGCTACGCCCGCCTGCGGAAGAAGCGTGATTCCCAAATATTTGCAGATCTTGGGGGAGCAGGCGGTCATTTTTGCGCTGACCAAGGCACCGCTGTATTTTCCCAAGGAACGGGAAAGGATGTAGATCACACCGATGGCCACCACGAAGAGATCGGAAAAGACCCCCAGCTCCAATTCCGCACCGCTCATAACAAAAAAGAGAGCAAAGAGAGGAGAGGTCCATTTATCCGCACGCTCCATCAGATCCTCGGAAAGGGGGCAGATGTTGCAGAACACCGTTCCCAGCATCATACAGACCAAAAGAGAAGAGAATTGAACGTGGACCGGGCCCAAATGAAAATCCAGCATGGAAATAGAGGCGGCCAAAAAGACGATACCGATGGTAAGATTTAAGCGGTTGGTATTGGAATTGAACAGCTTTTCCAGCTGTGTCAGGATCCATCCCATAAGAGCTCCGAGAAGCAAGGAAAAAACGATCTCCAGAATGGGATTGACCAGAATGGAAACAAGATCGGGGTTTCCGAAGGTGAGGGCTTTGGCAATGCCGAAGGATACGGCAAAGGCCACCAGACCTACGGCGTCATCCAGAGCCACAATGGGAAGCAAGAGCTTTGTCAAGGGGCCGTCGGCCTTATACTGACGCACCACCATCAGCGTAGCGGCGGGGGCAGTGGCCGTTGCAATGGCACCCAAGGTGATGGCTTGGGCCAAGGAAAGCTTTTCGGGAAACAGCAGATGCGCGCCGATGAGCGCAAGATCCACCAAAAGCATAGCCGCCACAGCTTGAAAAATGCCGATCACCGTGGCTTGCTTTCCCGTTTTTTTCAAATCGGAAAGACGGAATTCATTTCCGATGGAAAAGGCAATAAAGCCCAGCGCCACCTCGGAGATCAAGGCCAAGCGATCCACCGCCTCCGAGGAGGAAAAGCCGAGCCCCGGGATGCCCATAGCACCGATCAGATAGGGGCCGATCAGAACACCTGCTATCAAATAAGCCGTTACCGCAGGCAAATGGATCTTCTTAAAGACCCGCGTCATCAAAAGGCCTGCCAGAAGGGCGACCGAAACCGTTAAAAGAGTGCTCATACCGACTCTCCTTTCTTCCGTTACTTTTTCGAAATCACCGCGATATTATAACTCTCGAGTTCTTTCAAGTCAATAGGCACTTTGCCCAATTCAAGGAAAAAGAAGGGTCTTGTTTTGGAAATTTTAACGAATCTCAGCGATTCAAACCATGGTCTTGGGATCCAAAAATGCGGAAAGCTCTTCCTTGGAAAGCCCGCTCTCCTCCAGCGCCACCTCGCGAACGCTTCTGTTTTCCTTCAAAGCCTTTTTGGCAATGCTTGCCGCCAAGGTATAGCCGATATGGGGGCAAAGAGCCGTTACGATTCCGATGCTGTTTTCCACCAGCTCCGTGCAACGCTGACGGTTGACCTCCATTCCCTCCACACATTCCGTGCGCAGGGTCACGGCGGCGGCCGAAAGGAGCTCCAGCGATTCAAACAAGCGGTAGAACAAAACGGGCTCGAAGGCATTTAGTTCCAGCTGTCCCGCTTCTGCCGCCAAGGCGACGGTGGTATCGTTCCCTATGACAGCGAAGGCCACCTGATTGACCATTTCGGGAATCACGGGATTGACCTTGCCGGGCATAATGGAGGAGCCGTTCTGCTTGGAGGGGATGATCAGCTCCCCGAAGCCCGTTCTGGGGCCGGAGGACATCAAGCGAATGTCGGAAGCGATTTTCGAAATGCTCACGGCACAGGACTTCAAAATTCCCGATACGTAGACCAAGGAATCCAGATTTTGGGTTCCGTCCACCAGGTCCTCGGATTGGCTGAGTTCAAGCCCCGTCACCGTCCTTAGATTTGCGGTGATACCGCGAATATAATCGGGATGGGCATTGATTCCCGTTCCCACGGCAGTAGCACCCATATTCAAAACGGAAAGCTCCTTCTCTGCCAAGGCCATACGGCGGATATCCCGTGTCAGCGCGGAGGCAAAGGCTCCGAACACCTGACCGAAGCGGATCGGAACGGCATCCTGCATTTCGGTGCGGCCCATTTTGATATCGTCGCGGTATTCCTCTGCCTTGGAAAGGAAGGCATCCCGCAGAGCCTTCACGTCCTCGGCGGTCTTTCGAAGCAAGCGGATCGAAGCCAATTTTCCGGCGCTGGGGTACACGTCGTTGGTGGACTGGCCGCAGTTCACGTCATCATTGGGGTGAACGATGCTGTAATCGCCCTTTTCTCCTCCCAAAAGCTCAATGGCGCGATTGGAGATCACCTCGTTGGCGTTCATATTGGCAGAGGTTCCGGCGCCGCCCTGGATGGCATCAATGATAAACTGATCCATCAACTTTCCCTGCAGGATCTCATCGCAGGCATCTTTGACCGCCTCTGCCTTTTCGGAAGGGATCAGACCGATCTCGCAATTGGTGATGATGGCGGCCTTTTTGATCTCGGCCAAGGCACGGATCAATTCGGGATGCATCTTATTTCCCGTGATGGGAAAATTCTCTGCGCCGCGCAGACTCTGTACGCCGTAATAGGCATTCAAGGGAACCTTCTTTTCTCCGATGGAATCACGCTCTACTCTGTATGCAACCATTTTTCTGTCTTCCTTTAAAATTTAATCTTTTTTTCTCAACGTGTTGATTATAATCCATTCTTGTGATATAATCAAATACATATTTCATTATATTTTTTATAACTTCAAAGTTATAGGAGGAATTTGCCGTGTTTCGCAACAAGGACGTGGTCTTGGCCGTATACCGTGAGGGAAGCTTTTCCCGTGCCGCCGAAAAGCTTTACGTTTCCCAGCCCTCACTGAGCGCCACGGTCAAGCGCATTGAAAACAAGCTCTCCGTTCCCATTTTCGACCGCACCACCACCCCCGTTACGCTGACCCCCATCGGGCGGGAATACATCCGCTACTGTATGATGATCGAGGAGCAGGAAAACAGCTTTTCCCGCTACCTTTCCGACCAGGTGAACCTCTTGGCGGGGGAGATCCGCATTGGGGGGAGCAGTCTTTTTTCTTCCTTTATGCTTCCGCGGATGATCTCCGAATTCAGCCGTCTCTACCCACAGATCTCCTTTCAGATCTTTGAGGACAGCACCAAGAATCTGATGAAGGGTCTGCTTGCGGGAAATCTGGATATCATTCTGGACAATGCCATCATCCGCGATGAAAACATTCTCTCCACCGTTTACACCGAGGAGCTTCTGCTTCTGGCGGTTCCCTCCTCCTTTGAGATCAACCGAGAGCTTGCCCCCTTTTCCTTCAGCGGGGAGGATATCAAAAAGGGATCTCATTTGCATTCCGATAAGACCGTGGAGCTGGGTGCCTTCTCCCGTTATCCCTTCATTCTCCTCCACGCCGAAAACGATACGGGAAAGCGGGCGGAAAGCCTTTTTAAGAAGCATCAGCTTCAGCCCGATATTGCCTTTCGCCTGGATCAGCAGGTGACCGCCTATAACATTTCCTCCTCGGGAATGGGCATTTGCTTTGTCAGCGATACCCTGATCCGTCACAGCGAAAATTCCCCCTCTCTCTGCTTTTACCGCTTATCGGATCCCGAGATCTGCCGCAACATTTACTTTTATCAAAAAAACAAGCGTTACCTTTCCTTGGCGGGGCAACGCTTCGTGGAGCATAACACCTCAAAATTTTCCCCCACGGAAAAATGAAAAAACGGAGCCGCTTTTTCGGGAGCGTCTCCGTTTTTTGATTCGTTTGTCAATGGAAATCCACAAAGCCGTAGCTGTGGAGGATCTCCACGTATCGGCAAAGCCTTTCGTAAAGGGGTTCGGCCTTTTCGCCGAAGCGTTCCCGAACGGGCTCTCCCAATTCCAGAACGCTTAGCGTTCCGTCCAATTTCGGCCAAAGGAAGCTTCCCATTTCATCCAGATGGATATAGCTGACCCTCGGCTTATGCAAAAGAAGCTGAAAGAGGCGGTTGAAGAAGCCTCGGTTTTCCTTTTCCAGCGTTACCCTTCCCTCTTCATCCAGCTTCCATTCCAGCCCCTCGCGGCGGCACGGGAAGCGATCCAGATAGTTTTCCTTCCGATTCTTCTTTGTTTTCATTTCTTTTTCTTTTTCCAAAGAGAGAACTTCATCACCGTCAAAACGATCACCGCAAAGAGGATCAAGCCTCCCGCATTGGAAAGAACGGGAGGAAGATTCAATTTGGCGGAAAGATCCAGAAGAGAATCCAAGCCGAACACCGCAAGAAGGGCCAGCAAAATTCCCACCAGACCCTCGCCTGCGATCATACCGGAGCAGAAGAGGATTCCGTCGTTGATGATATTCTTCTTCTCTTCTTCGGGCTTTTTCATTTTGTCATAGCCGAGACGAATGAGACCGCCCACCATAATACAAGCGTTGAGCTGAACCGGCAAATACACGCCGATGGCAAAGGGAAGCACGGGGATCCCCACCAATTCCGCCACCACGGCGATGAATACACCGATCAGAACCAATCCCCACGGGAGATTTCCGCCCATAACGCCCTCTACGATCAGTTTCATCAGCGTCGCCTGCGGTGCTCCCAATTGATCGGAGCCAAAGCCCCAGGCAGAATCCAGAAGGTACAGCGTTCCGCCGATGGCAAGGGCGGTGGCCACCACGCCGATGATCTCACCGATCTGCTGCTTTTTGGGCGTTGCTCCCAAAAGGAAGCCCGTTTTCAGATCCTGGGAGGTATCTCCCGCAATGGCGGATACGATACAGATGATGGAGCCGATGGCGATGGCGCTTTGCATTCCCGCCGCGCCGGCATCCCCCGTCAGCTTCAAAATCAAGGTAGCGATCAAAAGGGTAGCGATGGCCATACCGGAAACGGGGTTGTTACTGCTTCCCACCAAGCCTACCATACGGGAGGAAACGGTGGCAAAGAAGAAGCCGAAGATCACCACGATGAAAGCACCCACCAAGGAAACGGGAATGGCGGGAACCAGCCATACCAGAAGCGTGAGGATCAAAATGGCGATCAGAACGATCTTGATGCCGATATCCTTTTGGGTACGATCCTGCGAGACGGCACCGCCCGCGGAGCGGATGCTCTTCATAGCACCGCCGAAGGTCTTCACGATCAAGGGAAGAGATTTGACAAGGCTGATGATACCGCCCGTAGCCAAAGCCCCCGCACCGATGTAGCGAATGTAGGTGGACCAAATGCCCGAGGCACCGCTTTGGGCAAAGATCTCCCCGACGGTGTCCGTTCCCGGATACATCACCGTTTCCGAGCCGAAGAGAACGATCACGGGGATCAAAACCAGCCAGCTCAGAACACCGCCCGCAAACATATAGGAAGAGATTCTGGCACCGCAAATATAGCCCACGCTCATCACCGCGGGATAGATCTGGGTTCCGATGGCACCGGCAAAGCCCTTCACCGCAAAGGTGATCTCCCCCGCCACCAGCTTTAAGCCGTCAATGATAAACTTAAACAGTGCGGCAAAGCCCATTCCCGCAAACACGGTGGAGGCATTGGCGCCGCCCTCTTCTCCCGCCAAAAGCACCTCGGAGCAGGCCGCACCCTCGGGGTACGGAAGAATGCCGTGCTCCTTCACGATCAGCGCATTGCGCAAGGGGATCATAAAGAACACGCCCAAAAGACCGCCGATCAGAGCGATTACGGTGATCTCAATCAGGCTCGGCTTTTCCATTTTGCCCTCGGCCGCCCACAAAAACAAAGCGGGCAGGGTGAAAATGGCACCTGCGGCCAAGGATTCTCCCGCAGAGCCCGTGGTTTGCACGAAATTGCTTTCCAGAATGGAATTCTTCTTCATCAGAATGCGGATCACACCCATGGCGATCACCGCTGCGGGAATGGAGGCTGACACGGTCATTCCCACTCTCAAGCCCAAATAGGCGTTGGCGGCGCCGAAAACGATCGCCAATAAAATTCCCATTACCACAGAGGTCACCGTGATCTCCGGGGTCACCTTTTCCGCCGGTATGTACGGCTTAAATTCATTTTTCTTGTCCATTTCTTTCCTCACGTTTATTTATTTTTCAATCTCTGCAATCTGCCAGCAGGGCGCATACCGCCTTGTAGATCCTCTCTGCCGAGGACAGGCTCATTTTCTCCTCCACGGTGTGGATCCCGTACAGATTCGGGCCGATGGCAATGCAATCCAGCCCCGGCATCGCGGAATCAAACACGCCGCATTCCAGACCCGCATGGATGGCCTCCACCCGAGCCTCTTTCCCGAACAGATCGGCATACAGCGCAAGGTAGCGCTCCCGCAGAGGGGATTTTTCCCGATATTCCCACGGAGGATAATCTCCGCTGAATTCTCCCGAAGACCCTGACAAAAAGGCAAAGGCTTCCATTTTTGCCTTCAAGGCCTCCAGCGCAGAGCGCTTATTGCTGCGAAGCAAAAAATGCATTTCGGCCGCACCGTCCCGTTCCGCAAGAATTCCCAGATTCAGGGAGGTTTCCACCAGAGCCGAAACCTCGGCGCTCATTTCCACCACGCCGTTGGGCACACAGCTCAAAACGCAAAGCAGCCTCGTTCCGCAGGCGGGGGTCAAGGCCTGTATCTCCGTCGGATCGGAAAACGTTACCTCGGCGGAAAGATTCGGCTCCCGCACGGAATTTTCCTCCCGAACCGACCGAAAAAGCCTTTCCCATTCCTCCTTGAATTCCTCGGGATAGCGAACCGAAAGGATTGCCCTTGCCCGAGGGGGAATGGCGTTTCCCTTATCGCCGCCCGAGAGCGAAACGATCTCAAAGGGCGTTATTTGATGCAGACGGCCGAGCATACTGCCCAGAAGAAGATTGGCATTCAGCCTTCCGTTTCCGATCTCGGCGCCGCTGTGGCCGCCCCGCAGACCAAAGACCGTCACAGTAGAAATCGTCCCCCGACTCTTCTTTTTCTCTAAGGGGAGTCGCATCACGTAATCCACGCCCCCTGCGCAGGAGACCATCACGGAGTTCTCGTCCTCCCCGTCCAGATTGATCATCCTTCTGCCCCGAAGAAGGGATTTGTTCAATTGATCCGCCCCCAAAAGGCCGATCTCCTCATCCACGGTCAACACCGCTTCCAAGGCGGGGTGCGCAAGATCCTGCCGCTCCAAAATGGCAAGGATCATGGCCACGGCAATGCCGTTATCCGCACCGAGGGTGGTTCCCACGGCACGCATAAAATCCCCTTCGATCACGGTTTGGATCCCGTCACGCAGAAAATCCACCTCGGATTCCTCGGTCTTTTGGCAAACCATGTCCAAATGCCCCTGCAAAATCACGGGCTCGGCCTTTTCATAGCCGGGGCTCGCCGCCTTTTCGATGACCACGTTGCAGGCCGAATCCCGCCGAACCGAAAGACCTCTTTTTCTCGCAAAGCGAACGCAGTAATCCGAAATGGGGATCCTGTTTCCCGATCCGCGGGGAATGGCGCAAATTTCCTTGAAAATTGAGATCACTCTCTCCATTTTCGTATCCTCTCTGTTTTTTCGACATACTTTCGGTATTATATCACAGATCGGGAAAAAAAGCAAGAAAAATACCTACCGCAATCCTTGCGGTAGGTATTTTGCGGATTCGTTATTCTTTTGCGGCGGCAATGATCTTTTCCGCCACGCCTGCGGGGGTCTCCTCGTAGTGATCGAAATAGAAGGTGAAGCTTCCTCTGCCCTGAGAAATGGCACGGAGAGCGTGAACGTAATCGTTCATCTCCGCCTCGGGAACCTCAGCCTCAATGTTGCTCCAGCCGCGCTTTCTTTCATCCTGCGTCATACCGAGGATCTTGCCGCGGCGCTTGTTCAGATCACCGATTACGTCGCCCATCTGATCGTCGGGAATCAAAACGCAAAGCTTTCCGACGGGCTCCAGAATGACGGGAGAGCACTGAGGCAGGCCGTCGCGGAAGGCAAGGGAGGCCGCCAATTTAAAGGCCATTTCCGAGGAATCCACGTCGTGGTAGGAGCCGTCGTAAAGATTGGCGGCAAGCCCCACCACGGGATAGCCCGCCAAAACGCCCTTGGACATACATTCCTGCAGACCCTTTTCCACGGCGGGATGGAAGTTCTTGGGCACCGAGCCTCCGAAAATGGATTCGGTAAAGGTGAGCCCCTCCCCTTCTCCGGGAGAAAATTCGATCTTCACGTGGCCGTACTGCCCGTGACCGCCGGACTGCTTCTTGTGCTTGCCCTCCACCTTGCAGGAGGAGCGGATGGTTTCACGGTAGGAGATCTTCTTTTCTCCGAGAAGCACGTCAACGCCGTAGCGGACCTTCATTTTGGCCAGGGTGATTTCCAGATGGGTGCCGCCCAGACCCGAAAGAAGCATTTGTCCCGTTTCACGGTTCACCTCGTATTTCAAGGTCATATCCTCCTCCAGAAGCTTCGTCACGGCAGAGGAGATCTTATCCTCGTCTCCCTTGGCCTTGGGAGAAAGCGACTTCACGTAGAAGGGCTCGGGATACGCGGCGGGCAGATAAGAGGCCTCGCCCGTCCAGCTCAAGGTATCGCCCGTAGCGGCGGAAAGCTTGGAGACCATACCGATATCGCCGCAAGCAAGCTCCTCTACCTCGCTCTGATTCTTTCCGCGGATCACGTAGATCTTACCCAGCCGCTCCGAATCGCCGGTGCGGGTATTCTTCAGGGTCAGATCTCCCTTTACGGTGCCGTTCATCACCTTAAAGTAGCTCATTTTGCCCACAAAGGGATCGGCGATGGTCTTATAGATCAAAATGGCGGGTGCTCCCTCGGGAACGATCTCCACAGGCTCTCCTGCGGCAGAGCGCTCCGTGCCCTTGGCGCTGTGACGGGGGAAGGATTCGGAAATGGAATTCATTAAGGTCCAAACGCCCCAAAGCTTGGTGGCACAGCCGCTGAAGCAGGGAACGATATCGCCGTGGATGATGCCCTCGTGAACGGCGTTGCAGATCTCCATATAACTGATCTCCTCGCCGCCGAAGTATTTATTCATCAGGTCCTCGCTGGTTCCGGCCACGGCCTCCAGCAGCATTTCGCGGAATTCCTCCACGTCTTCCATGTTTTCCTCGGGGATGGGGAGCACGTGGTGAGTGCCCTTTTCATCGAAGCTGTGGGCTTCCTTGGCCACCAGATCGATGGTACCCTTCACCGTGCCGTCCTGAACCATGGGAATGGTCAGAGGACAGATGCTGCGGCCGAATTTCTCGTGGAGTGCGTTGAGAAGCTTTCTGAATCTCGCCTCGTTATCATCAAATTTATTAATAAAGATGGCCTTGGGAAGCCCTGCCTCCTCGGCCTTATCCCAAGCCAATTCGGTACCCACCTGAATGCCCGCCTTGGCATCCACCAGAATCAGAGCACTGTCCGCCACGCGAACCGCCTGGGATACCTCGCCCGTAAAGCCGGGATAGCCGGGGGTATCGATGAGATTGATCTTGATGTCCTTCCACATTAAGGGAGCCTGCGAGGAGGCCACGGAGATCTTTCTGCGGATCGCCTCGGGATCGAAATCAAAAACGGTGTTCCCTTCGGAGATTTTCCCCAAACGGTCACTTCCACCGGAAAGATACAGCATCGCCTCTGCCAACGAAGTCTTTCCGGAGCCGGAATGTCCCATCAGGACAATGTTGCGGATTCGTTTCATATCAATGGTCGCCATACAATTCCTCCTTTGCCTCAGCCTTTGCCGAAGCCTTTTGATTCGAAAAATTCAAGTCTTTTGGCAAGACTCAACTTTAACACTTTTATTATAATGGATTCACAGAAAATTTTCAACTACAAATCGCACAGCTCTGTTTCGTCAAATAAGCAGAAAATTCATACAATTCTTTGTGTATTTTGCACAGAACCGAAAAAAGTTTCCCAAATACGAAAAAAGTTCTCGAATTCATCTTGCAAGCGGCGTAATTTATGGTATAATGGTTTTTGGTTGTGTTTGATTCCATTCATTGATACGGGGGATATGCTTATGAAAGATTACGTTGGAAATCCGCTTCAAATCAGAGGCTGTGAGGAATACCGCCTTCAAGGAGGCAAGGGCGACAATATGCGCTTTCTTTGCATCCGAAACGGGCTGGGTCTGGAATGCTGGATCTCCTTGGACCGTGCGGGAGATCTTTCCCGTTTAAGCTTCAAGGGAGATAATTTCGGCTTTTTCTCCTCCTGCGGCTACGTTTCTCCCGCCTATTACGACCACAAGGGCGACGGCTTTTTAAAATCCTTCACCGCGGGCTTTTTCACCACCTGCGGTCTGACTGCCGTGGGTGAGCCCTGTACCGACGAGGGAGAGGAACTTCCCCTGCACGGAACCCTCTCCAATATTCCCGCAGTGCTCGGCGGCATTCGGGAGGACGATGCGGCTCTCACGGTGGAATTGACCGTGAAGGACGCGACCTTCGGCGGCAGAATTTTGGTTTTGAAGAGAACGTACGTATTCTCCTATACGGAAAACCGTTTTTCGGTTTCGGATACGGTAACCAACGAGGGCGAAGCCGCCTCTCCTTATATGATTATGTACCACTGCAATATGGGTTATCCTCTTTTGCAGGAAGACAGCGTGGTCTCCATTCCCAATCACGGGGTGACCCCGCGGAACGCCCACGCCGCCGATTCTCTCGGTGAAGCGCTGAAAATGGAAAAGCCGCAGGCGGGTTACGAGGAAATGTGCTATTATTACGACGTATGCGAAAAGGAAGGCCTTGCCAAGGTCTCCATTTACAGCCCGAGCATCCGAAAGGGGCTTGTGATGGAATACGACAAAACAAATCTTCCCTGCTTTACCCAGTGGAAAATGATGGGCAAAACCAATTACGTTCTGGGCTTGGAGCCCGGCAACTGCACCCCCGACGGCAGAAACGTGATGCGGGAAAAGGGAATGCTGCAGTTTTTGCAGGGCGGCGAGAGCCGCACCACCGGCGTCAGCTTCCTTTTCACGGAGGAAGAGATCAAGCTTTAAAAAAAGAGGCAGAACCGCTCACAAACAGAGCGGTTCTGCTTTTTCTTATTTGGAAGAGGCTCCTCCCTCACCGAGGCGGTATTCCTCCTTGGGCGATAGAGAAAACTTGGCCTTGTAGGCGTAAAAGAAGGCGGAATATTCCTGAAATCCGCTTTTCATAGCCGCTACCGTGGGGCGGATCCCGCTTTGCAGCATTCCCTTGGCCAGAATCAAGCGCTTGGTTTTGATATATTCCCACACGGTGCTCCCCGTGACGGATTTGAACTTTCGGTTCAGCTGAGCCTTGCTGACGTAAAAGCGGGCGCAGATCTCATCCAGGCTCAAGGGCTCGGTCAAATGCTCGTTCAGATACAGAATGATCTCGGCTGTGTTGTCGTAAACCGCCGATTCATCCCGAATGCGGTGGCGGGCGTGATACAGCTCCCAAAGCAAAACGGTGAGATACAAGCCCTTTTCCACCAAAGAGGCGGCGGTGCAGACCTTTTCCGTATAATACTCCCACCGCCCCGTTTGAAACACGGCGGCAGAATAGCGGTTTTCCTTCCCCAAGGGACGCTCCTCCAGAAAACGGACGAGCTTTTCCCCCTCCTCACCCCGCAGGGCGGAAAGGCCGAAATGGATCACCATACGGCGATAGGGGGTGCTGTTCTGGATCAGAAGGGTGTGGGCCTCTCCTTTTTTGATCAAAAGCAGGTCTCCCGGCTTTAAGGAATACACCGTTCCCTCCACAAAATATTTGGCTTTTCCCGACAGAAAAAAATAGATCTCATAGGTTTCGTGGGTATGCATATGAAAATCCGTCAGACAGGGATTTTCCGTATAAAAGCGCTCCGCTTCCGTTACGATGGGCTTCATGGTTTTCACCTCTTTTTTATTTTATCACAAAATGACGATTTTTTCAATGTTTTTTTGCTGTTTTTCCGTATTGATTTGAAAAATAATTTGTTTTACAATAGTAACGGATCATTTTATTGTGGGATTCGTTGGCGTTTTTTCAAGCTCGGTGCCGAAAGTCAGGATTGTCCCGCAATCAAAGAGCACAAGTCATCATCTAAGGAGGAAACAGAATGGTTGTAACAAGCGAAAACGGAATCAGCGATGCCGAATTGGCCGAGGCGATACGCCGATCGGTAGAGGGAAAGCAGCCGAAAAAGGTGCTTCTGCTCCCCCCCGATCATACGAGACTTTATTCGGGCGCGGGCAAGATCTGTTCCTTATATTATAACTACTTCAAGGATATTTGCCCCGTGGACGTGATGCCCGCCTTGGGTACCCACGAAGCCATGAGCCCCGAGGCCTGCCGTATGTTCTTCGGGGAGGATATCCCCTATGAAAGAATTCTGGTCCACAACTGGAAAAAGGACATGGTGAAGATCGGCGAGGTTCCCGCCGAATTTGTTTCCGAGGTCTCCGAGGGGCTGGTGCGGGACAAGATCGACGTGGAGGTCAACCGCCGCTTGGTTTCCGGTGAATACGATCTGATTTTATCCATCGGGCAGGTGGTTCCCCACGAGGTGGTGGGAATGGCCAACTACTCCAAGAATATTTTCGTGGGCTGCGGCGGCAACAGTATGATCAACAGCTCCCATATGCTGGGCGCCTTTTACGGAATGGAACGCATTATGGGAAAGGACTTTTCTCCCGTCCGCAAGGTGTTTGATTATGCCGAGGAGCACTTCATTTCCCATATTCCCCTGACCTACGTTCTCACCGTCACCACCAACACGGGGGACGACGTTCACATTCACGGTCTTTACATCGGCAGAGAGCGCAGTCTCTTTGAAAAGGCCGTGGCGCACAGCCAGGAGAAGAATTTGAATTATCTGGATAAGCCCATTCAAAAGGCCGTCGTCTTCTTGGACGGAAGAGAATTCAAGAGCACCTGGCTGGGGAACAAATCCATTTATCGCACCCGTATGGCCATTGCCGACGGCGGCGAGCTTCTGGTTCTGGCTCCCGAGGTGGAAAAATTCGGAGAGGATCCCGAGAACGACCGCTTGATCCGCAAATACGGCTACGTGGGCAGAGAGCGGGTTTTGAAATTGGTGGAGGAAAACGAGGATCTGAAGCAAAACCTTTCGGTGGCCGCTCACCTGATCCACGGCTCCTCCGACGGAAGATTCCGCATTACCTACGCCACCCGCAAGGTCTCGAAGGAAGAGGTGGAGGGGGTCAACTTCTCTTATATGCCTTATGAAGAGGCAGTCAAAAAATACGATCCCGCCGTATTAAAGGACGGTGAACAGACCGTTTGCGGCGAAAAGATCTTTTACATCAGCAATCCTGCCCTGGGTCTTTGGGCGACAAAAGATAAAATTCAATAAAATAAATGCCGAAACGGCGGAACGGAGCAGAAAATGAAAAAAGCAGACATTGGTTTGATCGGCCTTGCGGTCATGGGTGAAAACCTGGTTATGAATATGGAAAGCCACGGCTTTACGGTGGCGGTCTACAACAGAACCACGGAAAAGGTCAAGAATTTCGTGGAAGGAAGAGCCGCAGGCAAAAACATCATCGGCGCCTATTCTCTGGAGGAATTGGTTGCCTCTCTGGCAAAGCCCCGCAAGGTGATGATGATGATCAAGGCAGGCAGTGCCGTAGACGGTATGATCGAAAAGCTGATCCCCCTTCTGGAGGAGGGCGACATCATCATTGACGGCGGAAACTCTCACTTCCCCGACACCGCACGCCGCACCGCTTACGTGGAGGAAAAGGGTCTTCTTTACATCGGAACGGGTGTTTCCGGCGGTGAAGAGGGCGCTCTCAAGGGCCCCAGTATGATGCCCGGCGGCTCCCCCAAGGCTTGGCCTGCAGTGAAGCCCATTTTCCAGGCCATCTGCGCCAAGGTGGAGGACGGCTCTCCCTGCTGTGACTGGGTGGGCGAAGGCGGCGCAGGCCACTTCGTTAAAATGGTCCACAACGGCATTGAGTACGGCGATATGCAGCTGATCTGCGAAGCCTACCAGCTGATGCGCGACGGTCTGGGCATGTCCGCAGAGGAGATGCACGACGTTTTTGCCGCATGGAACGAAACTGAGCTTGACAGCTACCTCATCGAGATTACCCGCGATATCC